>JALOTV010000103.1 GCA_025457685.1 Opitutaceae bacterium | reverse complement strand
GCAGTGCTGACGGTGGCCAGAAGGCCCAGGGCACGAATGAGGTTGGGGTAGTGCATGGTTTTAGGTGGAAAGTCGGCGGACCGGAAAACGCAGGGCGCAGCCGTCTCGAAAGGGGTGAAGACGGTCGCGCGGGATACTGTGATCACTTTAGCGCAACCCCGCGCGATCTCCCACCCGACCGCCTGACATGTATCCGCTTTTTCAGGACGTCACGCGAGGGTGACATTACGCACGCCGGCCTCGGTCACGTGCAGGGGCACGTCGCAACCGAAACGACCTGCGAGGTGAGGCGTGGCGTCGGTGGCGGCGAGAGCGAGTGCGCCGTCGAAACTCACCCGGATGTCGCCACGCTCGAAACGCACCTCCACGCGGTGCCACTCGGCCGGGACCGCGCCTTCCATCCGCTTCGAGGCCAACACTTCGCCGGGTTTTTCACCAGTGCGTCTGCGCAGCTCCAGGGTGCCGTCGCGGCGCAGGCCCAGGGTGTAGTGCCGGTGCATGGTCGCGTATCCAAAAAGCAACTTCACGCTATCGTCCGCGCGCGGGCCGGGACGCGGGGTCCGCATCTCGGCCGAGAGGGTAAACGCCTCCGCCGAGACCACACGAGGCGAGAGCACCGTCACCGGGCCGGTCAGGCGCGCACCGTTGTCGTCGGGCTGCGGGGGCATGCCGATGTGGATCCACTTTAGCCCGCCGAAGGCGCACCCAAGCAGGGGTTGGTAGGCGACATCGGCCGCGAAGCCCGCGCTCACCTTCACCTCGATGCGCGGCGTGACCGGCAGGGTGCGCGGGTAGACCGGAGCGAGGATGGGCTGATCGCCGTAGCGGGCCTTGCCCCGGTGATCCACGAAGGGCTGGTCGAGGTGGTAATGGGCGAGCACCCAGTAGTGGCGCGTCGCGCCGGATCCGACGCCTGCAGCGGTGTCGATCCACGCGCAGTTGGTCAAACCGGCGGCCACGCGCACGGCGCGGCGGGGATCGGCGGAGTCGCCGCGATAGACGTCGTAGCGGGCGAGCGGCGCGGCGGATTCCCAGGAGAGGCGCACGCCGTCGGCGTCCACGCGGGCGGACGCATCGAGCATGGGGTATTCGTCGAGCTCCCAATCGTGCAGGGTGCAGAGCTTCAGGTGGCTGACCGTCGCCTCGTGGGCGGGCTCGAAGGCGCGGTTGCGCAGGAGCGTCTCATCGTCGGTGCCTCGCTCGTAGAGCTGGTCGGCGGCGGCGTGGGTGTAGATGAATTTGTGACGTCGGTTCAGGCCCATGCGGATGGGCAGGAACTCGTCTTTTCGCGTGACCGAACCCGCCTGATAGAATTCGGAAAAAACCATCCGTTCCGGATCGGACCGGCCGGCGATGACGGGCAGGAGCGACACGCCCTCGAGGGCGGGCGAGGCGGGGCTCGCCGTGAGTTCACAGAGGGTCGGGATGATATCGACCAGGCTGGCGGGCGCATCGCAGGTCGTGCCCTGTGGCAGGGCCCAGGGCGCGCGGAGGACGAAGGGCACGCGCGCGGCGGGATCGAGCATGTTGTGTTTCTCGATCAGGCCGTGCTCGTAGAGGCTCTCGCCGTGGTCGCTGGTGTAGATGATGACGGTATCGTCGAGGATGCCGAGCTCGCGGCAGCGCTCGACGATGCGGCCCACGCAATCATCCACCTGCGAGGCGCAGGCGTAGTAGGCGGCGATGCTGCGGCGCGCCTCGTCGCCGATGAGCGCGGTGTGGCACCACTGCTGGACAAAGGGAATCATGCCCTCGGTCACCCACCTGGCGATGGTGACGGGCAGGGGCATGTCGGCGGGGGCGAAGCGATCGAGAAACTTTTTGTGCACCGTCCACGGGCGGTGGGGTTTTTCCAGGCCGACGTGGATGAAGAACGGTTCGCGCGCGGCGGCTTTGCGCGCGATGAAGTCTACGCTGCGCTCGGTGACGAGGTGGTCGAACATCTCCTCCTCGTGCTCGACCAGCGTCTCCTGAAAATGCTGGTTCATGCTGTTCTGCTTCACGGTGAGATCAGCGGGCGTGGCGGCGAATTTGACCGGATCGACCGAGCGATAGGTCGGGGCATCGTAGGCGCCGCGTTCGCGGTAGCGGTCGTTTACGTCGCCATCCTTGAGGTCGGCGTAGTGCATGCCGGGGGCCTCGGTGTAGAAGCGCAGGGCGCGCTCGTCGAAGCCAAGGTCCCAGCCGGCGACCTGTTCGCCGTGGACGTGGACCTTGCCGATGGCGGCGGTCTTGTAGCCGGCGCGGCGAAAATACTCGCCCATGCCGGGAATGCCTTCGCGCACGCCGGGGAAGCGGGACAGGCCGGCCTCGCGCGTCTGCATCTTGTGGTGGAGCGCGGTGGTGGTGTGCGGATACATGCCGGTCATGTAGGACGCGCGGCTCGGCGCACAGAGCGGCGCGGAGCAATACATGGAATCGAAACGCACGCCCGACGCCGCGAGGGCGTCGATGTGCGGCGTGGGGGAGAGGCCGTCCACCCGACGGACGCGCGAGCCGTAGCAACCGCAGGCGGCGGCCTGGTGCTCGTCGGAGACGATGAGGATGACGTTGCGGCGACGCGACGCGGCCGTGGGGGCCGCCGGCGCGGTTCCGCCCGCCGCCGCCCCGGCAAAGGGGGCGACGACGAGGGACGCCGCGGCGGCGCCGAGGGATTGGAGAAACCGCCTGCGGCCGGGCTTGCTCACTTGGCGGCGAGACCGCGGCTGAGGGTCAGGCCGCGGAGGGCGCCGGCGAAGCCGGCGTGCGGCACGCCGTCGACGACGGTGTTTTCGGCGACGTCGCCGATGACCAGCGGGGCGCGGATGGCGCCGCGGTAGGGTTGCGGCAGGGACACGGTCTCGACCACTCGGCCGTCGATCACGAGGGCGATGCGGTTGTAGTCGATGAGCGCCTCGATCTCGGTCCACTTGCCGAGGATGGACTCGGGGGCGTCGATGACGGTGGTGGTGTCCACCCAGGTCTTGGCCTGGACGGCGAGGCCGGGGCGGCCGTCCTGCACGAAGAGTTTGAAGCCGATGTTCTTGCCGGTCTGGGTGGCGATCACGCCGTCGGTGTCGGGCTTGACCTGGAGGCGGATGCGGAAGGGCCAGCCGGAGGAATCGATCAGCGGGGTGCCGGGCAGGCGGATGGAGTTGCGCTTGCCGTCGAAGGTCATGACGCCGTCGCGCACAGAGGCTTTGCTCAGATCGAGTTCGAGATCGGCCCCGGCCTTGTCGGTGACGGCGCCGTTGGCGACCGCGAGATCGACAAGGGTGCCGGCCTTGCCCTTCACGCGGGGGAGGTTGTGCGGGAAGACGTCGGGCTTCCAGTCGTTGGCGACCTGGGCCTTCTTGAGGCGGGCGGTCATCTCGGCGAGGAGCGGGGCGTAGGCGGGATCGCGGGCGAGGTTGTTCTGCTCCTGCGGGTCCTTCTGGAGATCGTAGAGCTCGTCGAAGTCCTTGATCTCATGGTAGGTGACCAGCTTGTAGCGGTCGGTGCGCACGGCGGTCATCGCCGGGATGGAGTGCACGAGGTCCTTCCAGTATTCGTAGAAGACGTGGTCGGTCCACTTGGGCGACTTTTCCTCGAAGAGGGGCTTCATGCTCCGGCCCTGCATGCCGGAGGGGATGGGCAGGCCGACATAGTCCAGGATGGTGGGGGCGAAATCCACGTTGGTGACGAGCTGCGGCACCGTAGTGTTGGGCTGGATACGGCCGGGATAGACGACGAGCATGGGGATGCGCAGGCTCTCCTCGTAGGCGAGGCGCTTGTCCCAGCGGCGGTGCTCGCCGTGGAAGTAGCCGTTGTCGCTGGTGAAGACGATGATGGTGTTGTCGAGCGTGCCGCGCTTGCGCAGGGCCTCGACGAGGCGGCCCATGCCCTCGTCCACCGCGGCGAGGCAGCGGAGCTGCTCGACGAAGTCTTTGCCCTTGCGCCAGGATTCGGCGGGCGCGGCGGCGGGCAGTTTTTCGTTCTCCAACTCGCGGGTGCGGTAGTGCCAGCGCACGTCGCGGATGGCGTCGCGCTTCTGCCAGTCGGGCTTGGTGGAGAAATCGTTGTCGTAGCTCGGCGGACGCGCGATGGCGGCGTCGGCGCCGAAGGCCTCGGCGTGGCGGGCGGCGGGCATGAAGGGCTCGTGCACGGCCTTGTGCGAGAGCATGGCGAAGTAGGGCTTATCCTTGGGCTGCTTCTCGATGAACTGGATGGTGTAGTCGGTCAGCAGGTCGGTGGTGTAGCCCTTCTGGGGGACGTTCTCGCCGTTGATATTGAAGAGCGGGTCGTGGTAAACGCCCTGACCTTTGAAGCTGAGCCAGTAGTCGAAATAGGGACGCGGCTGGGCGGTGTTGGCCATGTGCCACTTGCCGATCATGGCGGTGGTATAGCCGGCGGCCTGGAGATACTTGGTGACCGGGGGCGTGACGTCGGGGTTGTATTCGGACGTCTCGTTGTCGATCACGCCGTGGCGGCTGGCGTAGGTGCCGGTGAGGAAGGTGGCGCGCGAGGGGCAGCAGATCGAGGTGGTGACAAACGCGTTGGCCATCATGGCGCCCTCGGCGCGCAGCTTGTCGAGGTTGGGCGTCTTCACGAAGGGGTGGTTCATGAAGCTGAAGCCGTCCCAGCGCATGTCGTCTAGGAGCACGAAGACGACGTCGGGTTTGGATTGGGCGGGGGCGGCCTGGGCGGAGGTGCAGCCCAGGGCCGCGACTCCCATGGCGCCGAGAAGCAGTCGGCCAAGGAGGGATTTTTTAATCATAGTGAAAACAGTTCAGGGGAGGGGGAAAAATCGTCGGAAACGCACGACCCAAACGGGGCGCGGCAAGCTAGGCTCGAAACGGCCTTTTACCAAGGCGGATGATTGTCGTTCATCCGCCGGTTTCGGACGCCGTTTTTTCAGCGCAGCGTGTCGAAAGTCAGGCCGCCGATGCGGACCTCGCCGGACTTGTTGTTATCCGTCGTGTCCTCGGTGACGTAGAGCGTCAGGGTGCTGGTGCCGGACAGGCCGGTGACGTCGAAGAAAAAGTAGCAGGCCTGGTTGCGCGCGCTCTGCGCGGTGTGGTGGGTGGCGGTCACGGTGGCGTCGCCGTCGAGGGCGAGGCGGACCGCGCCGGGGTTGCGATCGACGGCGTTGTTCACCATTACGCCCACGCGGACGCCCTGGGCGGGCTGGTTTTTTAAAACCAGCTTGAAGATCGAGACCTCGGCGCCGGGCGCGACGCCGGAGACGAGCGCGACGCCCGAGAGCAAGTCGCTGCCGGGTTCGGTGGGATCGTCGATCATGGCGAACTTGGCCGAGCCGAGCGACGCGGTGGCGCCGGCCGGCAGCACCGTCACGTAGCGCGGGAGCGCATCGCTGGCGTCGGCGAACACGTTGGGCTTCACCACGTGTTTGTCGCCGGAGTAGCCGGTTTGAAACATGAGGTAGCCGTCGGTGCCGTAAACATTGTCGCCGTCGACATCCAGCGGCTTGGCCACCGAGGCGGTGCGCCACGCGTCGCGCGTGGTGGTGGTGTCGGCGCCCGAGGCCGCGATCTGCGCGGCCTCGGCGCCTAGCAGGGCAAATGCTGCGGGGATGCAGGAAAGGAGGCGGTAAATAGTCATCGGGGTGACCTTAGGGCGTGCGGGTGACGCGCAGACGGGCGAAGTTCTGCTGCAGGCCTCCGGTGGCGAGGTCGTAGCTGATGGTCGGGGCGGTGTTGCCGGCGGCGTGGGTGACGCGCGCGGTCCAGGGACCGGTCGCGAGGTTGGCGGTCGTCTCGATCACCCAGCTGACGTCGCCGTTGAGGATGGCCTCGGCGCCCTTGGCGTAGGTGACGACGCTGCCGCTCAGCGCGTTGGCGGCGGGACGAGAGGTGGCGTCGGCGGGTTCGGTGCCGAGCGCGTATTCGGTCAGGTTGGTAGCGCCATCGCCATCGGGATCGGCCGTCTCGGCGGCGGACGGTCCGGTGAGGCCATTCTCCGTCGCCCAGGACGAGTAGTTGTTTTGCACGGTGCCTTCGGGCACGACAGAGAGCACGCCGGTGGTCTCGCGGAAGGTCCAATCGTAGCCGCCAAAGGTGCCGGTCCAGGTGTCGGCGGAGCTGCGGGTCAGGGTGCCGGCCCGGCTGCCAGTGATGGCCACGCTGGCGAAGTCGCCAGTCTGGCTGCCCAGATCGATGAGGTTGTAGGAGGCGTCGGGCGTGGTGGCGGACAGGGCGATGGTGAGATTGCCGCCCAGCGCGAGCTCGGCCGTGCCGGCGTTGAACAAGGCGTTCGCGCCCGTGCCCGCGCCAAGGGTGAGGTTGACGCCCGCGAGGCTGTAGGAGGACTTGGCCGCGACCTCGAGGGTGGCGCCGCTTTCCACCCGGTAGGCGGTGCTGGCGAGGGTGCCGGTGGCATCGAGGACGAGCTTGCCGGCGGAGACGGTGGTGAGGCCGGTGAAGGTGTTGACGGAGGAAATGGTGAGCGCGCCGGCGCCGGTTTTGGTCAACACGCCGACCTCGCCGGATTTGTTGCCCAAGGGCGCCTTGAGGCCGACATCCTGGCCGTTGGTGTCGATGGTCAGGCCGCCGTCGCCGAGCGAGGTGGTGAAGTTGCCGCCGTTGAGATCGATGATATTAACAAGAGTGGTGTCGATGGGCACGAGGCGCACAAAGGTGGCGCCGTCGAAGGTGACGCTGGACGCGGCTGCACCGGCCACGGAACGAAGCAAGGGCGTGCGGAGGACGGCGCCGCCTTGCACGGTCAGGTGGCCCGAGGCGCCGGCGGCGGAGCCAAGCTGGAACAGCGTGTTCGCGATCACGGTGCCGGAGTTGACGTTCATGGTGCCCACGCCGTGCACGCCGGCGTTGCTCTGGCCAAGACGGATGCCGGTCGAGCTGGTGAGGGTGACGCCATCCACGTTCACCGTGTTCGAGTTGGTCTGCCCGATGTCGAAGTTGATCGAGTTGACGGTCACCGCGCCGCCGCCGGTCAGGGTGACGACCGCACCGTTGTTGATGATGTCGTATTCACCATTCGTGGTGAGGGTGAGGGTCCGGCCGGCGGCGACGGACCAAGTCTGGGACCCCGAGATCGCGACGAACGCGGCCTGACCGGTGGAGCCGCGGGTCAGCGTGAGGTTGCGCGTGCCATTCAGGGTGATGCCGCCCGAACCGACGGTCAAAACGTGGGCGGCCATCGCCAGGTTGAGGTCGATGCCGGGGCTGCCGACGGTGATGCCCTGGGTGGTGATGCCGCCGTTGAGGGCGAGGCCGGCGAGGTTGACCGTCGAGGTTTCGTCGAAAATCGCGGCCTTGGTGACGCTGGTGGCGAGGTTGCTCCAGTTGGAGGAGTTGTTCCAGAAGGCGTTGGTGCCGGCGCCGGTCCAGACCGTGGTATCTTGCGCAAAAACCGGAGCGGAGCAGAGAGAGGCCAAGAGGCCGAGGGAGCGAATGAGACGGGGGTAGTTCATGGGTTTTAAGAGGAAAATCGCGGACACAAACCGACACCGAACATGCAATCCGCCGAAACGTGGCGGGGGGTTAAAGGGGTGCGCTAAAGTAGCCCAAGGTTGCGCGATCTCCTACCGATGCGCCTGACAAGAATCCGCCGATTCCCGACGTCCCGCGTCCGTGGGGCCACGCATGAAGGAGGGCCGGTCAGGGCGTGCGGGTGACGCGCAGGCGGGCGAAATTTCGCGCCAGGCCGCCGGTCGCGAGATCGTAGGCGATGGTCGGGGCGGGGTCGCCGGCGGCATGGGTGACGCGCACGGTCCACGAGCCCGCGGCGAGAGTCGGCGAGGTCTCGATGGCCCAGCTGACATCCCGGTTGGCGATGGCCTGGGCGCCCTTGGCGAAACTGACCATGGTGCCGGAGAATGCGGCGGAGGCGAAGGCGGCCGCGCGGGGATCGGTGCCGAGCGCGTATTCGATCAGGTTGGGCGCGCCGTCGTTGTCGGGATCGGCGGTGTCGGCGGCGGCGGGGCCGGACAAGCCGTTGCCCGTCGCCCAGGAGAGAAAGTTGGGCGTGACGGTAAGAACAAAACTCCGGCTGGCGGTGAGCGCGCCGTCATCGGCGGTCAGCGTGATGGTGGCCGTGCCAGTGAGGCCGGAGACGGGCGTGACGCTCACGGTGCGGGACGCGCCGGCGCCGCCGAAGACGATGTTGCCCACGGGCACGAGCGACGGATTGGAGCTGGCACGAGTGAGCACGAGGGCGGCGGGGTCCGTCTCGGCGTCGCCGACGGTGAAGGCGATGGCGCCGGTGGCGCCGCCGGACGGGATGGCGCGGTCGCCGATCGCGGAGAGCGTCGGCGGGGTGTTGGCGCCGGGCAGGGCGGACTCGCGAGCATCGGCCCCGATGGTTTGCACGACGACGGACTGGTAGTTCGCACCGATGGCGATGTTCTCAAAATAGAACCAGTTGCTCACCGTCGCGCCGGCAAAGGCGAGCGAGCCGTCGGCGAGGCGCAGATAGACGTGGTAACCCTGGCGCTCGCCGGGGGCGTGGTCCCAGCGCACGCGTCCGCTCGCGACGCCGTTCCAGCCGACGACATCGAGCGGCTGGATGTTGGTCGGCGGCTGCGGCGCGGGCGCACCGGCGTTGTAAACCGCGATTTGGCCGACGCGAATCTCGTAGGCGGGCACGGGCGTGGCGGAGGCAAAGCGGAGCGCGATGGCGGCGATGCGTTTTCCGGCCTGGGCGCCGAGGTCGATGACGGTCTCGTTCCAGCCGTTCACCGTGCAGACACCGGCCGGATAAAAGGTGAAGCTCGCGGGCGCGGCGGCGAAGGAGACGCCCACCTGCATGAGCGAGTCCACGCCGGAGAGGCCAGGGCGCTTGAAGACGATTTTCAGGCGCGTGTCGGCGCTGGCGGTGAGGTCGGTGAGGTAGAGGCGCAGGGTGTTCTCGGCGTCGAGATTGCCGGAGACGCGCAGGCTGCCGCCGCCGCGGAAGGCGTCGCCCTCCCAGAGCTCGGGGGTGAGTTTCGTGCCGGTGCTGTCGATGATCCAGCGCCAGGTGGGCAGGAGGGATTGGAGGCCGCGATTCCACCACGTGCCGGGACGCACGACGACGCCGTCCTCGTAGTAATTGGCGCCGCGCCCGAGGTTGAAATCGGTGGTGAAAGGCAGGGTGTTGATGACGGAGCGCTCGGGGATGTAGTGGGCGAGGCCGCGCCAGTTGCCGGTGCCGACGGTGGCGGAGGTGTTGCGCGGATCGCCGCTCGCACCGGTCCAGAACAGGTCCTGGTCGGGGAGCTGGGTGGCGTATTTGAGCGGCTTGTAGATGCCGACGGACGTGAGGTGGTTTTGCCCCGGCGGGAAAATCTTATCGAGGTTGAGGCGGATGGCGGTGGAGCTGCGGAAGTCCTCCGCCTCCGCCTCGACGCCGGTGAAGATCTCGTAGGGATCGACGCCGAGCGAAAGGGCGTAGTTGCGCGTGAACGCCGTGAGCGGGGCGCCGGGGACGGTGGGGAACTCGGAGTTGACGCCCGCGAAGTCCGCGAAATCGATGAACATCGACTGCGCGATCGGATCGCCGGTGTTGTTCTGCAGGCCGGTGCTGTAGTTGTGGCGCAAATACCAATCGTTGTTGGAATTGAGGTGGTCCTG
>JALOTV010000399.1 GCA_025457685.1 Opitutaceae bacterium | reverse complement strand
AAAGGGCCATATTTTATAGGGTTTGCGTAAAAGCCGATTAGGCATCCCACATGCCCTCGCTCATGCCCAGCCCATTTTCGGCCAAATCCGCGCCGTGCGCACCCCGGTCGACGCAGGGTAAAATCTCTCGGCCACGCGCACCGATGAGGCGGCATCTACGTCGAATATCTAATGCCGTCGATTTACAATGGCCTTTGACCGACGTAACTATCACCAAATTTTTATGCCCCCGACCCTACGCCTCGCCTTAGCCGGTCTCTCCATCGTCGCCGCCAGCCACCACGCCGTTGCCTCGGGCAGTTACCCGCCCAATCCCCCCCGCCTCGGTGGCGCCGCCCTGGCGCAGATCGACGCACGCGCCTACAACCTGGGTAAATCCATCTTCACTTCGCGACTTACCCTGCCCGCCACCACCGTCGCCGTGGATTCCGCCGCCAACCGCACGCGTCTCGCCGCCGCCCAGTCCGTCCTCCCCGACCGCGTGCGCTCCGAGATCGATCTCCCCGCCCTGGCCGAGCGACTCGATGCCGCCCAGGTAGACGCCCTGCTCTATTACATCGGCATTCGTTTCCGCGTCACCGTCCCCGCCTCGGCCTGAGCGTTGTTTCAATCCCGCGGCCCAGTCCCCCACCTCATACCACGCCCGCCATGCGCCCCCTCTTTTCCACCTTCGCCCCGCTCGTCGCCTTCGCTTCTTTCGCCTCCGCCCAGAGCGCCTACCTGCCCGCCCCCGGCAAGCTCGATGCCAGCACCTTGGTGAGCTACCAGCGCGCCCGTGATTTTTACGCCTTGGGCGACGTCCGTTTCACCCTGCCCGACCCGCTCGAACAACACACCGCGCGCGCCGACCTCGGCTACGGCCTCGCCGAATCCTGGGCCCTCGACGCCAGTTTCGGCTGGTCCACCGTGCACTACAAGGAGAGCGCCACCCTCGCCCCTGGCCTCTTCCTCTTGGAGAACGGCAAAAAGCGCCGCTCTGGCCTCATCGATACCCGCCTCGGCCTCCGCCACACCCTCGTGGACGAGTTCGCCTCCCTCTCCGAAGCCACGCCCACCCTCACCGCCCGCGTCGGCGCCATCATTCCCGGCACCTACGACACCGGCTTCATCAACGCGGTCGGCGACGGCGCCGCCGGCGTGGAGCTCGGCCTCCATGCCGCCAAGACCTTCGCCGGCACCGGCTCCGCCGTGTTTGGCGACCTCACCTGGCGCGGCTACGCCGAAAACGTGCCCGACGCCGTCGAGGCCGCCGTGGGCGTGAGCCAGCAGGTCCGCTCCGCTGTATTCACCATCGGACTACGCCACCTCGAGTCGCTCGATGGCATGGATATCCTCGGCCCCGGCTTCACCGGCATCGGCTCCTTTTCCGACGTGAAGGAGATCAACACCTCCCTCGAGCTCGGCCTCAGCCTGCCCCTCGGCCCCGTGACCGCCGGACTCGGCTTTGCCCGCACCCTCACCGGCGAAAACACCCCGGTGAAGTCGGTTTACTCGCTCGCCCTTGGCGCGAGCTTCTGAGCCCGCCGGCCGGCGCGCAAGCGTGCCACGCCCGCGCCCGCCGCCACCAGCAACACCTCCGCCGGCCTCACCCAAAACGGGTGCCGGTAGTCGCCGCTCGCGCCCGCCCCTAGCGTCAGCCCGTGCACATAGCTCAGCGGGAGCGCCGCCAGCAGACCCACGCCCCACCCGCTGGGTCTGAGCGCGAGAAAAGGCAGTGCGAGCAACGCATACCACGGGTGAAACACCGGCGACCACAGCGCCCACCACCCCACCACCAAGGCCCCCGGCACCCTCGCGTCCGCCGCCGTCGCGCCCAGTCCCCTCGCCACCTTTTCCCCGCATTTTGTAACCAAATTGGTTACAAACGCTCCCCACGCCCCGCCGTCCGCTTCGCGCGCCCCCGGCTGCGCCGCCCAGCGCAGCCAGATCACGCCCAGCCCCCCGGCCATCGCCACCGCCGCCAGCCAGCGTCCGGCCCCTTCGCCAAACGTCCAAGCGAGCAGCGCGTAGCCGGTGGAGTTGAACTCAAATCCTCCCGCCATCGCCCCCACCCCACCCGCGCCCCAAACCGTCGCGATTTCCCTGCCCGCCAGATGCGTGGCCACCATCCAGGGCGCATAACTCGCCGCCAGCACCGCCACGAAAACCGCCAGTCCCCGCCAGCCCGCCTTCCAGATAAAAAACGGCGCGAGCAGGATCGCGTAGGCCTTGGCCGCGCACGCCAGCGCCAGCACGCCGCACGCCCCCGCCCGCGCCGCGCGCGTGCCACCGCTCGCCTGCAGCGCCAGCGCCCCCGCCACCGCCGCAAACACCCACGCGTCCACGTGCCCGGCAAACGCGATCTCCGTCACCGCCAGCGGACACCACGCCGCGAAGAGCAAGGCCCGCGCGCCGCCCACCCGCCACAGCGCCCAGCAACCCGCCGCCTCCGCCGCCACCAGTCCGGCCTTAAAAATCGCCAACTTGCCGGCGAGGCCGTCCACGCCCGCCCACTCCGCCA
>JALOTV010000398.1 GCA_025457685.1 Opitutaceae bacterium | reverse complement strand
GGTCGTGGAGGAGGGCGATGACCTCGCCTTCGAGGCGTTTCATCTGCTCGAGGGCGACGTAGAGGAAGTTGCCCGAGCCGCAAGCCGGGTCGAGGACGCGGACGGCGCAGAGGCGTTCGTGGAACTGGCGGACGGTGGTGCGGGCTTCCTTCAGGGCGGCGGCGGTGTCGCGCTGGGCGAGGGTGACGGCGGCTATGCGGACGGCGGACCACTCTTCGCGGAGGGGCTCGAGGACGGTGGGGAGGACGAGGCGTTCGACGTAGGCGCGCGGGGTGTAGTGGGCGCCGAGTTTGTGGCGTTCGTCGGGAGAGAGGGCGCGTTCGAGGAGAGTGCCGAAGATGGCGGGCTCGACGTGGCGCCATTCGAGGGCGGAGGCGCGGCGGAGGAGGCCGAGCTGGGTGCCGTTGACGGGAAGGGCTTTGGCGGAGGCGAAGAGGCCGCCGTTGAAGTAGAGGAGTTTTTTGCGGAGGAGGCCGGAGACGCGGCCCTGGTTCATGTCCTCGAAGAGTCCCTCCACGAGGGGAACGAAGGCGCCGGGGTCTTCCTTGATGGAGTCGAGGAATTGCTTGAAGGCGTCCTTCGGGAGCAGGCCGACGTCTTCGGCGAACATGCAGAAGAGGCAGCGCGAGAGGAAGGCGGCGACGTCCTTCGGGTCGTGGTGTTTCTCGAAGGATTTGGCGAGCTCGGCGAGGTAGCCGGCGACCTCGCGGGTGACGGCGGCGGCTTTTTTCGCGGGGTCGAGTGCGTGCGGTGTGGTCCAGATCGCGCGCAGGGTGTCGCGCACCTCGGGGCGGGTGAGCTCGGCGAGGCGGATGCGGTGGGTGCGGGCGTCGGGAAACGGGAGGTAGTTTTTCCCCTTCTGGGTGAAGTCGGCGTAGAGCTCGAAGACGTGGCCGACATCGACGACCAGCAGGAAGGGCGGCGGGTCCTCGTCGGCGGGCAGGGCGCGGGCGTAGTTTTCGGCCTGGCCGAGGGCCTCGAGCATGGCGCGGTCCCAGGCGGCGGTACCGCGGGCGATCTTGGGGGCTTTGGGCGCGTGGTCGTCGAGGTGGGCGAGGGTGAGTTCGAGGTCGGCGGTCTCGGGTGCGCGGGATTTCGCGGTGGCGTATTGTTTGGCCTCGAGGACAAAGCAGCCGCGTTTGTAGAGATCGATGCGGCCGGTCGAGGTCTTGGTGGAGCCGCGGTGGTGGAAGGTGACGGCGCGCTCGAAGACGTAGCTGTTGTGCGCGGTGTCGTCGGTGGCGGGATCGGGGCGGTCGACTCCGAGGACGTCGCAGAGCTCGGAGAGGAAGAGCTGGTAATTGGCACGCTCGGCGGCCTGGGCGGCGGACCAGCGGGCGATGAAGGGGGCGACGGGATCGGGGGACATCAGAGGGCTCGGCGTGGCGATCCAAACGAAGCGCGCCGCTCAGTCGAGCGAGCAGTGATGATGCGGGGCGAAGATGGGTGTAACAGAAAGTGAGGTCAGCGTGGCTCGACAGGTCCGGGGAGCACACGCGGCTCGCTTGTGGTGTACGGCGGCTCGCCGAACACGGATCGGAAGAGTCGGGCGGGCCACCTGACTCAGCACGCGGGCCGCGTGCGCTCCCCGGACCTGTCGAGCCCTTAGTCTGTCAGGCGGCGCTGCGCGCGGGCGAGTTTTCGCTCCCAGTACCATGAGAAGAAAATCGGCACGGAGAAAAGGGAGACGATGTCGAAGATCATGCCGCCGACGACGGGCAGCACCATCGGCAACATCAATTCCGAGCCGCGTCCCGTCGCCCAGAGCACGGGGATGAGCGAGAGCAGCGTGGTGGCGTTGGTCATGATCGCGGGCCGCCGGCGGCGCAGTCCGGCGAGGAAGACGCGGCGGTGCACGTCGTCCACGTCGCGGGGCGCGGTCTTGAACTGCTCCTGGAGGTAGGTGCCGAGCAGGATGCCGTCGTTGAACATGACGCCGAGCAGCACGAGGAAGCCGACGATCACGGCGGTCGTTATCTGGGCGTCCCACAGCCACACGAAGAAGAAGCCGCCGGCGGTGGTGACGGTGACGTTGCACAGCACGATGATGGCGGTGATCAGCCATGAGCGGGTGCCGAGGTAGATGAGCACGATCATCACCGCCATGGAAACGGCGATCACCCAGCGCAGGGTGGCGTCGGCCTTGAGCTTTTGTTCGTAGCGGCCGACCCAGCGGTAGGTCGCTCCGGTCGGCAGAGACAACTCACCGCTCGCGAGCGCGGCCTGCAGGCGGCGGTCGGCGTCCTGCACGACCTCGACCTCGCCGCGGTCGCGGGCGTTGAGCAGCACGTATTGGGTGCGTTTGCCGCCTTCGGAGCGGATGGCCATCGGCCCGATGGTGTAGGTGAGGCCTGTTTCACTGGGGCGGGAGCCGACGACACGAACCGCCGCGCCGTCGGCGGTGGGGACGCTGGCGGTGGAATCGCGGGGCGCGATGCCCGGGGGGAGTTCGTCGCCGGCCGGCACCGTCAGCTCGGCGCGGCGCGGGCCGAGGATGACGT
>JALOTV010000397.1 GCA_025457685.1 Opitutaceae bacterium | reverse complement strand
CGCCGCCTTCGAGCAGCGGATAAGTGCCGGACATGGGCGCGAGTGCGAAACTGCTCTCGCGGGCCTGATCGAAGCGGATGGAGCCGTGCAGGGTGTAGTCGTGCACGGTGCCGCCGGAGACGCGGAAGAGATCGAGTATGTAGGGACGGGCGATGTCCGACGTATTCAGGATCATGAGGCGCTGGTAGCGCGAAGCGGCGTTTGTGTAGGCGCGCTGTCCGTCCATCTCGGAGAGGGCGACGCCGTCACGGCCGGGCTCGAAGAGGAGGAGGTTGCCGGCCGTCACGGCCGGGCTCGAAGAGGAGGAGGTTGCCGGAGTTGTAGGGATGTTTGTCGGCGCCGACCCTCCAGCTGTGGCGGGCCATGTTGGTGCGGTTCACCGTGACGGCATTGTGCGCGAGGATCTGTTCGGTGAACTGGCGGCCCGGGAGACGGTTCGAGTAGCGGATGTTGCCGAGCATCTCGCTTCCGAGCGCCCAGAGGCCGTAGGCGGTGACGTCGGCGCGCATGTGGTTCGAGTCGTCGGAGAAGTTTTGGTTGAGCTGGATCGCACTGGCCGCAGTCGTGCCTGCGCCGAGCGTGAGGTGGCCGTAGGCGGGGAGAAGCGCGGAGCGGCCGGCGTTGCGGGCGGCGGTGCCTTCAAAAACGGTGTCGCCGAAGGAGGGGAGCTGGCCGTTGGGCAGGCGCACGGAGTCCCAGGCGTCGATGCCGCGGTCGATCAGGCTGCGATAAAAAAGGGCGTTGTCGCGGACAGAGACGAGCGCGGGGGTGCCGGCGGGACGTGTGAGGAAATAGCCGTAGGTGCTGTCGGCGGCATCGTAGTTTTCCTCGAGGTAGTGGAAGGAGTAGCCGATGCCTTCGCCGAGGACGCCGTCGCGGGTGAGCTTTTTGCGGAAGGTGTTGTCGAGGTAGTCGCCCATCCAGAGCATGTAGTCGGGCTGGTCGAGGACGCGGGCGACTTTGGAGACGACGGTGAAGGAGCCGGAGAGGTTGGTGTTGATGGCGACGCTGATCGGCACGCGGTCGACCATGTAGTCGCCGATGTTCAGGAAGATGCCGTTGGCGATTTTCTGCCGCACGTCGTAGCCGCGCTCGGTGGAGAGCTGGGCGAGGGCGGGGCTGTCGTAGATGGCGTCGAAGGCGAGCAGTTCATCGACCTCCCATTCGTGGGCGAGGCCGTTGTGGTCGCTCACGCGCTGGATGTCGCGCGAGAGCGTGTAGCCGGGTGTGGCCTGGATGAAGGTGGGACCGTTTTTCTCGGTCATGAAATAATCCGGCACGTAACTGGCCCAGGAATCGAGCAGGAGGGCGATGCGGCGCGCGTAGGTCTGGTTGCGCGTGGCGTGGGTGCCGCCGCTGTTGATGTAGGCGGGCGCGAGCGTGTTGAAGAAGCGGCGGAGTTGTTTGCGTTTCTGGTTGTCGATCTCGCCTTGCACGAGGGAGCGGGCGGTCGTGCTGCCGTCGCGCAGGTAGTAAGGCACCTGCACGGTCTTGCCGCTGAGCACGGTGACCGACTGGTAGCGGACGCTGCTGTTGGGGAAGACGCGGCCGCTGGGTACGCCGCGGATCTGGTTGGGGTTGGAGGCGCTCCAGGACCAGCCGGTGTCGCCCGAGGCGACGGGCGGCGCGAAGGGATTGGCCTGGCGCGGGGCCTGCGTGGGCACGAACTGCAACATCTGCGCCTCGGTGTAGGTGTTGATCAGATCGGCGGCACCGCTGCCCGAGCCGGTGATCGGAAGGATGGGATGCGGCGGCTCGGCGGCGAGCGGTGCGGCGATCAGGCAGGCGAGCAACGCGGTCGTGAGGAGACCGCGGGGTGTGCGGGGGCTGGGGCGTGGGTGCATGACAGTGGCGATGTAGTGCTGACTTGAGGACAAGCGCCGCCACCGAGGACGAAAGACCGGACTGGGGTGGCGGCGAACACGGATCAAGCGTGGGGTTCAGCGTTGCGAGGAAGGCGCAGCGCGGGGGATGAAATCCTCCTCACAGTACCGCGCGGGCCCCTTTGGTAGCATGGCAATTTATTGCGAAAACATGCCATAAATGCGCCCCCGCACAGGCATGCTATGCAACCAACTTATCTGGCTGATCCGGGGAACGCAGGACGGCGCCGTGCGCAAAAAAGCACGCTGCAATCAAACGACGGGCTGCTTCGTCCCTGTGCTGACGGGGCGCACTTCGCGTCCTCTTTCCCAACGAAAACACCTGTCATGCCTAATCCGAAAACATCGTTATATCGCGTGCTCTCCGGAGCCGCCCTCAGCCTCGCCATCACCGCCTCCGCCTCCGCCAGCGAATTCTCCTTCAAGGTGGTCGCCTCGGGCTTGAAGCGCCCCACCGGCATCGTCGCCGCGACCAACCACCGGCTCTATTTCACCGAAATCCCCACACCCGGCGTGGCGGGAGGCCAGAATGGCGTGAAGGAGCTGCGCGTGCGCTCCGGCAAAATCCGCACGATCAACCAAGGTGAACCGGAACCGGTCAACATCACCATCGATCACTGCGATGTCCTGTATTGGACGTGCAAATCCGCCGGTGTGATCCTCGAGCAGGCCGCGTGGCCGGGCGCCGAGGCCGCACCGTTGATCACCGGTCTGGCCAAGCCCAGCGGCATCACCGCAGACCGCGACGGAGTTCTCTATTTCACCGAAGTGCCCGCACCCGGTGTCGGCGGCGGAGCGAACAAAATTTCCTCGATCGAGCTGGAAACGGGCGGCGCCCCGGTCGTCCTGCACACCGGCGATCCCGAGCCGACCGACATCGCCGTCTCCCGCAACGGCGACCGCTAC
>JALOTV010000102.1 GCA_025457685.1 Opitutaceae bacterium | reverse complement strand
GGGGGTGGCGGCGACGGCGCGAAACACCAGCTCGTGCGAGCGCGCGATGCCGTGCGGGGTGCCGAAGTCTTTTTCGTAGTCCTCGTAGGTGATGTTGAGCCCCTCGATCTCCTCGGGGTGGGTGTCCATGCCCATGCCGTCGTGATAAAAACGGATGTCCATCGGCTGGGCTTCGGGCGACCAGAGCCAGGCGGTGATCTCGGCGGTGTCGGTGTGGGCGGAGCGGATGTCGAGCTGGGCCGGGTATTTTTCCCAAAACTCGCGGATGCCGAAAACGAGTCCGCCCGATGCGCCGCCGATGTAGCCGAGCCCCGGGGCGCGGCGGCCGGCGGCGGCCTTGATCCAGCCGTGGCCGGGCTGGGTGCGTTTGCGAATCTCGAAACCGTCGGAGCTGAGCTGGGCGAGGGTGAAATCACCCCAGGCAGGGACGAGGTGCAGGCGGTCGGACACGGTGCGAGCCCACTCGGCCAAGGGCGGGGTGGGCAGGCCGGCGACCTGAGCGCGGCGCACGGCCTCGCCCGGATCGCGGCGCAGGCCGGTGACGCCGCGCACGGCTTCGCCGAAGAGGCCGTCGTCCTCGCCCGAGAAACGCACGTGGCGATCATGCGGGGCGTCGGGCAGGGGGACCTCGAAACGCAGGCCCAGGCCGGCGATGAAGTCCTTGTATTCGTCGCCGTCATACACGAATGAGTGCATCACGCGCACGGCGTCGCCGCCGGCGTGGAGGTAGAGCCGGACGGTGAAGGGGAGCCAACGGCGCTCGCCGGATTCGGAGCGCTGGCGGCCGGCGATGCGGACGACGGCGCGGACCGGGCCCCGTTGCTCGATGGTGACGGACTCGATCTCGCTGGTGAAGGCCTCGGCTGGGGTGACGGTGTCGGGCTGGTCCTTGCGCAGGGAAACGAGGCGACCGCGCACCGCGATGTCGCGGCCGGCGCGGCGCAGAGCGGAGACCAATTGCGGGCCGGAGCGCGGCACGACGCAGGTGATGACGCCGGTATCGATCTCGATGGCGTCGGCCGTCTCGCGCACCGCGAGCGGCGTGGCGGGCGCGGCGGGGGCGTGGCCCGGGGCGAGCACGAGTTTTTCGACGCGGCCGGCATCGGCCGGGATGGCGTGGCCGGTCCACTTGAGCGAGCCGTCGGGCCAGGTGGCGAGAGGCCAGGATTGCACCGGGATGTCAGCGCCCTCGGCAGTGCGCAGGGCGAAGGGCGCACCGGCTTTCACGGTGCCGCGCGGCCAGGGCACGCCCACGGCGGCGCCGATGTGGTGGGCGGGCACGCCTTCTAGCCAGTTAAGTGGGGCGCGGCCGGGCAGAGCGGGGGCGGTGTTGGCGGGGGTGGATGCGGAGGCGTTGCCTGGCTCTGACTTGGCTCGCAGCAAGGAGGCCAGTGGCAGGGAGGCGGCGGTGAGGGCGCTGGTTTTTACGAAGGCGCGGCGGCTGAGAGAGGACATGGCAGGGGCGGGCGCGGACGGTGGGGTCCGCGAAAAGGAGGGGTTCGACAAAGCAGCCAGGAGTCGCGCGCGCGGCGCGGTCTAGGCGAGGTGGAAGACTTCCTTGAGCGGAGCGGAGACGGGGCTGGAGTCAGGGTTGGCGGGCATCACATCCGCCATGTATTTCCACCAACGACGGCAGACTTCGGTCTGGGCGATTGCTTGCCAGCGAGCCTCGTCCTCGATCTCGGCGTAGCCGAAGAGCTGGCGGGTCTCGGGCAGCAGGTGGATGGAGTAATTATGCACGCCGTGGGCGCGGAGCACGGCGGCGAGCTCGTCCCAGATGGGACTATGGCGGCGCTCATACTCGGCCTCGTGGCCGGGGTGGACGGACATGACGAAGGTTTTGCGGATCATGGGGTGACCAGCTGAGCTTCGGCATAACTCGCCACCGAGGCGAGGGTAGAACCTGTCTGCGCGGCACGTCCGATGGCGTTGGCGAGGCCGTGGACGACGGGGATCTCGGTGCGGGTGTGGGCGTCGGGCATCCAGTCGATGAGGGATGCGGGGACGTCTTGAACGTGTCCGGTGTGTTGCACGTCTTCCACGAGCCGGGTGTGTTGTTCGGCGATCGCGGTGGTGCAGATAAAGGCGGACGGATCGGAGAGGCGATTGAGCACGTTATGGAACATGATGCGCCGGAACTCCTCGGTGTCGGGCAAGGGGAAAACTTGGCGGCGGCCATCGGTATCGAGCACGACGCAGCGTTGCTCGTGCCACCACTCGGCCCGTCCGGTGGAACCGTGCAGGTAGATCTCGGGCTGGCGGTTGTCGGCGATGGTGTGGCTGACGCCGAACCAGAAGCGCACGCCCTCGGGCGAGACGCCGCGAACGACGGCGGTGTCGAACATCTCGATGCGATGAGCGCGGAGTAATTCGGCCGATTCGAGAGTTACGCTGGCAGAGGCGCCCAAGGTGGGGCCGGCGAAATAGAGACTGAGATTGATGAAGTGGGCGAAGGCGTTGTTGAGCGGGGAGTCGAGCACGGCGGCACCGTCGGCGGCGAGGCGTCCGGCCCAGCTGGTGCGGGCGAAATAGGCCCGGGAGCGCGGCCAGAGGCCGACCATTCGCACCTCCTGGAGGCGGCCGATGACGCCGGCCTGGAGTTGGGCTTTCAGCCATTGGGCCTCGATGGCGTAGATATCTTGGAAACCGACCGCGACCCAGCGTCCGGCGGCGACCTCGGCACGGCGGATCGCCTGGCAATCGGCCAAAGATCCGGCGAGGGGCTTTTCCACCAACACGTTCATGCCCGCGCCGAGCGCGGCAATGGTGAGCCGGGCATGCCATTGGATGCCAGTTGGGATCAGACACAGATCGACCTTGCCTGATTCGCGGGCGAAGAACTCGTCGGACGAGCCGTAGATCGTGGTGCCGCCGGCGCGGAGTTCGGTGACGATGTCGGGCACCTGATCTTTATTGATGATGACGGCGGCGACCAGACGCATGGTCCCGGCGCGAAGCGCGGCGCGAACCAGCTGGAGGTAGATCGATCCGTAGCCTGACACGCCGATCAGGGCGACACGGGGTAAACGGGAGCCGGTGGGGGAAGGCATGGGAAAAGGGTGGGGTGGCGCGCGTCTCGGGAACTTAAGCGCAAGTATCGGGATAATACGCTTGTCGCGGGCGGCGACGCACCGCAGGTCTTACAGTAAGAGACCCCGCCATGCCCGCCCCCTCCCTTCGTCAGCTGGCCCAGCAACTTGGGCTTTCCCACACCACCGTATCCGAAGCCCTGCGCGGCAGCCCGAGAGTGAAGCCGGCGACGCGTGCGAAAGTGCTCAAAACGGCCAAGGCGCTGGGCTACCAGCGCAATCCCCTGGCTGGCGCGCTGATGTCGGAAATGCGTCGCTCGCGGGCCGGGACCTTTCGCGGGGTGCTGGCGGTGCTCGATCTGGACGGTCCCGAAGGCCGCGAACCGGGCCCGATGCGTTACCACCGGGAGCTGGCGAAGGGCGCGACGAAGCGCGCGGAGGAACTGGGCTTTAAGGCGGATGCGTTTTCGGTCGGCAAGGGCGGGCTGTCTTTGGAGCGGTTGGACAAGATTCTCCAATCTCGCGGTATAAGCGGGATTTTCCTCCTGCCGGTGGGCGAGACGCCCGACCTCACCCGGCTGGATTGGACGCACTTTTCGGGCATCTATTCCGACTATGTGATCGAGCGGCCGGGGTTGCACGCGGTGTGTCCCGACCACTATCGTTCCATGTTCATCGCGCTGGATCGCCTGCATGCGCTGGGCTACCGGCGACCGGGATTGGTGTTGAGCGCGGGGCACGGGCAACGGTTGTTGCACCGCTGGGAAGCCGCTTACCACGCCTACCAGACGCATCACGACGGGATGACGCGGCTGCCGCCGCTGATCACGAACGTGCCCAGCGAGAAGGATTTCAGCAGCTGGTTCAAAACCGTGAAATGCGACGTCGTGCTGGCGCACAACCCGGAGGTGAAGGACTGGATGCAGGCCTGCGGGGCCAAGGTGCCGGAGACCCATGGTTTTTGTTGTCTCAACGTCCTCAACAGCGCGGCGCCTGTATCCGGTTTGGACCTACAGCCGCGTCTGCTCGGCGTGCGCGGGATGGAGCTGCTTATCAACATGGTGCTGCGCAACGAATGCGGCGCGCCCGAGCAGCCCATGACCACGACCGTGCCGGCGGCCTGGCAGGACGGCGACACCTTGCGCAAACACGGCTAGCCGGGCCGCAGCGTCGTGGGTGCGACGGGTGCGGCCTGCCGCGCTCAGCGGTAGCGCAGCACGTAAATCACGAACAGGCCGACGAGGCCAAGGACGAGGGTGGCGATGGCGAAAAGCAGGCAACCGCGACGCGTGGATTCGGGGTTGAAGCGGTCGGTGGCGGCGTAGCGCTCAAGGATCTCGTTGGCGCGCGCGTTGGCGGCGGCGAGGCGCTCGTCTTCGGGCGGAGGTGCGGTCTCCGCGGCTGTCTCGATCACGGACGGCGTGGCGATCTCCACGGGCGCGGCCTGCGGCGAAGTCGTGCCGGCGAGGGCGCTTGATGGAGGCGGAGCACTGGGCGGCGTCTGTGCGGCGGCGGCGATTTCGGTGTCGAGCCAGGCGAGGTGGCGCGTGATCAGTTCGCGTTGGCGAAGCAGCTCCGCGAGCCGATCCGCAGGAGAAGAAGGGGCGGGCGTGCTCACTTGGCGGGCTTGGAGCCTAGTTTAACGATCAGATCGTGGTGGGCCTTGCTCAGCGGCATGACGGACAGGCGGCTCTGGCGAAGCAGCGGAATGTCGGCGAGACTCGGCTCCGCCTTGATGTCGGCTAGCTCGACGGGGCGGGGAAAGGTTTTCCCGAGGGTTAGCTCGACGGCCGACCAGTCGCCCTCGGTCGCGGTGGGATCGGGGAAAAATTCCTTGGAGACCGTAGCGGAGCCGAGCACGGCCTTGGTGGTCACGCTGGCATAGAAAAGCACGTGGTCGCCGCGTTTCATCGCGCGGAGGTGGTTACGGGCCTGAAAATTCCGCACTCCGTCCCAGGTGGTTTTCTTGTCGCGCAAAAAATCGCTCCACGCGTAAGCCTCGGGCTCGGTCTTCACCAACCAATGTTGTGCGCTCATGATGGCAGGGGATGAATGCGGATCGGGCGCGGGATGCAACTCCGCGGGCGCGAAGAAGCCGCGTGCGGCGGGCGCAACTACCAGTCGCGCCACGAGTTCTTGCGATGCATGAAAGCATGAGCCTATCTGGGGCCAGTCCATGAACCGCACCCTGTTCCCCATTCGACTCGTCTTTGTGTTAATCTGCGTCGCGGCGGGGTATCTGGTGTGCCTGACGGTGCCGGACTGGGACAACTACAGGGTGCGGGCTATCATCATCGGCGGAGGACTCGGGCTCCTGCTGGTGCTGACCGATCTGCTCCTCAAGGGCTTCTCGCTGCGCGGACTCTCCGCGATCACCTTTGGCATCGGCGTGGGCAGCCTGATCGCGTATCTGGTGGGCAGTTCGCCGCTGCTGGAGACCGGCGATCCCCAGGTGATTTTCCTTTCGCGACTGGGGCTCTTTTTGGGAGCCACCTACCTCTGCACGGTGATCGCGCTGCGCGGCAAAGATGAGTTTAACCTCGTGATTCCCTACGTGCGCTTCGTGCCGCACGACGTCGAGGTGCCGCTGGTGGTGGTGGACACGAGCGCGTTGATCGACGGCCGCATTTCCCGGATTTGCGAGACGGGTTTCATGCCGGGCGCGCTGGTGATTCCGCAGTTTGTTTTGCGCGAATTGCAGTCCGTCGCGGATTCGGCCGAAGCGGGGCGGAGGCTCCGCGGGCGTCGTGGTTTGGAGACCTTGAGCGCGCTGCGAAAAATCAAAAACCTCGATCTGCGCATCCACGACAGCGACGCCAAGCGCGGCGAGGTGGAGGCGAAGCTGGTGTTTCTGGCGGTGTCGATGAAGGCCAAGTTACTCACCACCGACCAAAACCTGATGAAGATGGCCGAGTTTCAGGGCGTGACCTGTCTGCGCCCCGGTGACCTCAGTCTCGCGCTTCAGCCCCAATACGCGGCCGGCGAGATCATCGAGGTGGACCTGGTGAAGCCGGGCAAAGAGGAAGGCCAGGCGGTGGGGTATCTGCCCGACGGTTCGATGGTGGTGGTCAACGACGCCCGCGCGGGCATCGGCTCGCGGGCCTCCGCCGAAATCATCAGCGTGATGCCGTCCGGCCAGGGGCGCATCGTGTTCGCGCGGTTTGTCACGCGCGATTGAGGTTTCCCGCCACGCTTCGTGGATCAAACCGCGCCGGCCGCCACCTCAAGGAACGAGGCCAGCGCGGGGTCGGGCGTGTCGCCCGAGGAACGCCAGCCGACGACCAGACGACTCTCGGGCGCGGGACCGTCGAGCTTTCGGAAGGTGACGCCTTCGGGGAGGGTAAGGGCCTCGCTCGGGCACATGAACGTGGCTCCCAGCCCCGCGCGGACCAGGCCGATGGCGTTGGCGCGCGGCCACACTTCCTCGGCGATGCGCGGGGTGACTCCCGCCCGCGAAAACGAGGCAAGCACGCGATCGTAGAAACCGGGGTTGTGCGCGCGGGGGAAAAGCACCCAGGGCACGCCGGCCAGATCGCGCAGGCGGAGTTGCGCGCGCGCGGTCAGCGGATGGTCGGCGGGCAGGAGCACGCCGTTTTTTTCCCGCAGGAGTTCGCGGGTTTTGAGCGATGGCGTGGATGCGTCCGGGTGGAAGAAACCGCACGCGATCTCCCCTGCGGCGAGGGCGGAGAGCTGGGCCGAGGTGGGCGATTCGTTTAGCTCCAGGCGGATCTTCGGGTAGCGCCGGTGAAACTCCCGCAGAATGCCCGGCAGCACGGTGGCCATGGCCAGGCCGGTGAACCCCACTCGCACGTGGCCTGTTTCTCCCTCCACCAGCGAGCGAAGTTCGTCGGACACGCCGGCGAGGCCGCGCAAAAGCGGCTCCACCCGGTCCAGCAGGGCGCGGCCGGCGGCGCTCAGCTCCACTTTGCGCCGCGAACGATCAAAGAGCGTGACGCCAAGCGCGGCCTCGAGCTGGGCGATCTGGCGGCTCAGCGCCGGCTGGGCCACGGAAAGACTCTCCGCCGCGCGGCGAAAATGCAGCGTTCGCGCCACCTCCCGGAAGTAAACGAGGTGGCGAAGTTCAAACTTAAATTGATACTCGCGAGGCATCACAGGCGAGGAAACAAGTATTTCCTGCGCATGCAACCACCTGCTAGTATCTTCGTTCTCTAGTAAGAGTTTTCGCATCCACTCGCGAAAGCGCCGCTTCACCATCCCGAATCCCGCAATCATGTCCGCCCAACCCAAATCGCTCTTCGAAAAAGTCTGGGAAGCCCACTCCGTGCGCAAGCTGGCCAACGGCCAGACCCAGCTCCTCATCGGCACGCACCTCATCCACGAGGTCACCTCGCCCCAGGCCTTCGGCATGCTGCGCGACCTCGGCCTGAAGGTCCTCATGCCGCACCGCACCTTCGCGACGGTGGACCACATCGTGCCGACCAACGAGCTGGTCGAGCCCTACAAGGACAACCTCGCCCAGGCCATGATGGACGAGCTGCGCAAGAACTGCGCCCAGTTTGGCGTCACCTTCTTTGATCGCTCCACCGGCAAGCAGGGCATCGTGCACATCGTCGGTCCCGAGCAGGGCATCACCCAGCCCGGCACCACCATCGCCTGCGGCGACTCGCACACCTCCACCCACGGCGCGTTTGGCGCGATCGCCTTTGGCATCGGCACCTCGCAGGTGCGCGACGTGCTCGCCACCCAGACCATGGCGCTCGGCGCGCTCAAGGTCCGCCGCATCGAGGTCAACGGCAAGCTGCGCCCCGGCGTGTATGCCAAGGACGTGATCCTCCACATAATCCGCCTCACCGGCGTGAACGGCGGCACCGGCTACGCCTACGAGTATGCCGGCTCCACCTTCGACAACTTCACCATGGAGGAGCGCATGACGGTCTGTAACATGTCGATCGAGGGCGGCGCCCGCGTCGGCTACGTCAACCCCGACGAGACCACCTTCGCCTACCTCAATGGCCGTCCCTACTCGCCGAAGGGCGCCGCGTGGGACGAGGCCGTGGCGCGTTGGAAATCCTACGCTTCCGACCCCGGCTGCCGTTACGACGACGTGATGAAGATCGACGCCGCCGACATCGCGCCGACCGTGACCTGGGGCATCAATCCCGGCCAGGGCATCTCGATCAACGAGACCATCCCCGATCCCGCCAAGGCCACCTCGGCCGACGAAAAGGCCGGCATCGAGGAAGCGCTCGCCTACATGAAGCTGCCCGCCGGCGCGCCGATCAAGGGCACGAAGATCAACGTCGCCTTCCTCGGCTCCTGCACCAACGGCCGCCTCTCCGACTTCCGCGAGGTCGCCAAGTTCATCAAGGGCAAGAAAGTCGCCTCGGGCGTGCGCGCCATCGCCGTGCCCGGCTCGCAGATCGTCGCGCTCCAGTGCGAAAAGGAAGGCATCGACAAGGTGCTCGCCGAGGCCGGTTTCGAGTGGCGCGCCGCCGGTTGCTCGATGTGCCTCGCGATGAACCCCGACAAGTTGATCGGCGACGAGCTCTGCGCGTCGTCCTCCAATCGTAACTTCAAGGGCCGCCAGGGTTCCGTCACCGGTCGCACGGTGCTGATGAGCCCGGTCATGGTCGCCGCCGCGGCCGTCACCGGTCAGGTCGCCGACGCCCGCGAGGTCTTCTCGGTCGCGAACAACTAAAATCACCAAACCGTTTGCCCACGAAACACACGAAAGAGCACGAAAACCGATCCCTCCGTTTTTCGTGTCATTTCGTGTGTTTCGTGGGCTCTAAAATCTAATTCTAAAATGGCTCTCGAAAAAATCACCCAAGTCGCCGGCAAAGGCGTTTTCGTTCCCGGCAACGACATCGACACCGACCGCATCATCCCCGCGCGCTTCATGAAGTGCGTGGTGTTCGACGGTCTCGGCGAATTTCTCTTCTACGACGTTCGCCACACCCCCGAGGGCGTGCCCACCGGGCATCCCATCGACAAACCCGAGCACAAGGGCGCCAAGATCCTGCTCTCTGGCGCCAACTTCGGCTGCGGTTCCTCCCGCGAGCACGCGCCCCAGGCCATCCACAAGGCCGGCTTCCGCGCCATCATCGCGGAGAACTTCGCCGAGATCTTCTTCGGCAACTCGACCACGCTCGGCATCCCCTGCGTGAACGCCGCGCGCGAGGACATCGCCAAGGTGGCGGCCGCGATTGAGAAAAACCCCTCGCTCGAGATCGTGGTGGACGTCGCCGCGCTCGAGGTGCGTTTCGGCGTCGACAAGATCAAGGTCACGCAGCGTGAGTCCGCCCGCGACGCGCTGGTCAACGGCCGCTGGGACGCCATCGGCGACCTCATCGACGGCATCCCCGCCGTGCAGGCCACCGCAGGCAAGCTGCCCTACATGGCGGCCGCCTAAGCGGGCGTCGTCACCGTGCACAAAAAGGGCCGGACCCGAGGGTCCGGCCCTTTTTGTGGGGCGCGCGCGGCGCGAACCGCCCGCTGCTTACCCGGCCGCCTGCTGGGGGCGGGGGAAGAGGATGGCGGTTTCGGCGACCTTGGCGCCGGTGAGCGAAGCGCCCCAGACGAGGCGGTCGCGCCACGCGCCGGACGGCGTGTATCCGAGCACGCCATACACCTT
>JALOTV010000396.1 GCA_025457685.1 Opitutaceae bacterium | reverse complement strand
CCGGCGCCCTCGCCGCCGGCGGCCACACCCTCACGGTCAACGGCGCGGGCGACCTCGTCTTCGCCTCCACCCTGGCCGACGCGGTCGATCTGGTGAAAACCGGCGCGGGCAAGCTGACCTTCTCCGCCGACCAGGTGTTCTCCGGCGAGGTCACCCTCGGCGGCGGCACCCTCGCCTTCGCCGACGCCGACGTATCCATCGCCACCCTGCGCGTCACCGCCGACTCCATCCTCGATTTTGGCGGCACGTCCGTGCTCACCGTGGGGCAGCTCATTCTCGACCTCGCCGACGGCCAGCTTCTCACCATCACGAGCTGGCAGGACTACACCGATTTTTTCTACGCGACCGAGTTTGCCGGCGCCGAGTTCGACCTGCTCGACGCGGCCCCGATGAACCGCATCCTGTTTGCGGATTTCTCGTCGGCCGACACCCGCTGGAAATCCAACAACAACGAGATCACCCCCGTGCCCGAGCCCGCCGCCTACGGCCTGCTCTCCCTCGCCGGCCTGCTCGCGGCCCCCCTGCTGCGCCGCCGCCGTCGCGCCGGCCCGGCCGCCGCCTAGCTCCGCCCGCGTGGAGGCCGCCCGGCTCCCGCCGGCGGTTTTTGCTTTGCGCGCCGGCCCGCGCGCCCGCAACCCTCCCGGTCTCTTTTTCCATGAAAATCGTCCTCGCCTACTCCGGTGGTCTCGACACCTCCGTCATCGTCAAGTGGCTCAAAGAAAAATACGACGCCGAGATCGTCACCTTCGCGGCCGACGTCGGCCAGGAGGAGGAGCTCAAGGGCCTCGACAAAAAGGCCAAGGCCACCGGCGCCTCCAAGCACTACACCCTCGATCTGGTCGAGGAGTTCGCGAAGGACTACATCTTCCCGATGATCCGCGCCAACGCGATCTACGAGGGCCAATACTACCTCGGCACCTCCATCGCCCGCCCGCTCATCGCCAAGGCCCAGGTGGACATCGCCCGTAAGGAAAAAGCGGATACGGTCGCGCACGGCGCCACCGGCAAGGGCAACGACCAGGAGCTCTTCCCCGGCCGCGCCGAGATGATCGCCTACTGCGCCAAGCACAAGATCCCCGTCGAGGCCTCGCTCAAGAAGCCCTACTCGATGGACCGCAACCTCCTCCACATCTCCTACGAGGCCGGCATCCTCGAGGACCCGTGGTTCGATCCGACCACCAAGGAGAACAAGGAGATGTTCAAACTCTCCGTCGCCCCCGAGGACGCCCCCGACAAGCCCGAATACGTCGAGATCGACTTTGTGAAGGGCGACGCCGTCGCCGTGAACGGCAAGAAGCTCACCCCCGGCGGCGTGATGAAGGCCCTCAACAAGCTCGGCGGCAAACACGGCATCGGCCGCGTGGACCTGGTCGAGAACCGCTTCGTCGGCATGAAGAGCCGCGGCGTCTATGAGACCCCGGGCGGCACCATCCTCATGCAGGCTCACCGTCAGGTGGAGTCGCTGACCATGGACCGCGAGGTGCTCCACCTGCGCGACAGCTTCATCCCCAAATACGCCGAGCTGGTTTACAATGGCTTCTGGTTCGCCCCCGAGCGCGAGATGCTCCAGGCCATGGTGGACGAGAGTCAGAAATACGTCACCGGCACCGTCCGCCTGAAGCTCTATAAGGGCAACATCATCACCTGCGGCCGCAAATCGAAGTATTCGCTCTACGACGACAAGATCGCCTCCATGGAGGGCGTGAAGTCCTGGTATAACCAGTCCGACGCCACCGGCTTCATCCGCCTCAACGGCCTCCGCCTCCGCGCGCGCAAGCTCGCCCAGGGCGGCCCCAAGGTCTGATCCCGCCACCCTCCGCCGTCGCGCGTCGCGAACCCTCCGCCGCGCGATTCATCTTGGCGGCCGGTTGCCCATTCAGGGCGCCGGCCGCCTTTTTGTTTTCGCCGCCGCTGCGCCGGCCGCTTGAGTGCCGGCCATGAATTCAGCGGGCATCGTTTTGCAGGTGGTGGACGCTTTTGCCGACCGGCCCTTCGCGGGCAATCCGGCGGCGGTCTGCCTGCTGCCCGGCCCGGCGCGCGAAGACTGGATGCGCCGCGTCGCACGCGAGATGAACCTCGCCGAGACCGCGTTTCTCCATCCGCGCGAGGGCGGTTTTTCCCTCCGCTGGTTCACCCCGAAGGCCGAGGTCGAGCTCTGCGGCCACGCTACCCTGGCCAGCGCGCATGCGCTTTGGGAAACCGGCGTGCTGCGCGCGGAGGAGACGGCGAGTTTTCACACCCTGAGCGGCTGGCTGCGCTGTCGCCGCGACGATGCGTGGATCGAGATGGATTTCCCCGCGCTTCCGTCCCGCCCCGTCGAGATCGCACCCGAGGCGCTGCTCGCCGGGCTCGGCGCGCGGCCCGTGCGCATGAGCACCACGGGCTGCCGCTGGCTGGTGGAGTTGGCCACCGAGGCGGAGGTGCGTGCGCTCGCGCCGGATTTTGGCCGCCTTGCGAGCCTGGCCCCGGGCCGGGTGGTGGTGACGGCACCATCGGCCGATCCGCGCTTTGATTTCGTGTCCCGGTTTTTCGCGCCCGATCTCGGGGTGAACGAGGATCCGGTCACGGGCTCGGCCCACTGCGCGCTCGGGCCTTATTGGCGGCAGCGGCTGGGGCGCGACGCGTTCACCGCCTACCAGGCCAGCGAACGCGGCGGCGTGGTCCGCCTCGCGGTGAGCGGGGACCGTGTGCTGCTGCGCGGCCAGGCCGTGACCGTCAGCCGGGTGGAACTCACACCCGCCGCCTCGGCCGATTGGTCTGCCGGTTAATTCTTTCTCCGGCCCATAACCCTTCATGTCTTCCTCTCCCACACTCTTCACACCTCCGTCCGATCTCGCCTGCGTGCGCGTCGTGGGCAGCTTTGCCGAACTCGTCTCCACGCCCTTCGCCGACGGGGTCAACGCGCTCTGCTGGCCGCGCACGCTGGCTGGGGATTTTGATGCCATCGCCGCGTGCGTGGGCCCGCTCGATGAGATCACCACCCTCGAGGAGGACGACCTCCGTTCGCTCGATCTGACCGCCGCCGGCCGCCTTGCCCGCGAGACGCTCATCGCCGACCTGCGCCTCCTGCGCGAGGCGGGGCTCGCGCCCGAGCTCAACCTCATCCCCGCCTACCCGCGGGCCGACGCCGACGACCTGGTGCCGACCGATGTGTATTCGTTTCACGCCGACAGCGCGCCCGTGCCGACCGATACCTACCTGTGCAGCTACACCGTCGCGGCCTCCGAAGGCCTGCGGCCGCAGGACGCGATTCGCCACGCCGATCTGCCCGCCACGCGCGCGAAGTTGCTCGAGGCCTACGGCGGCGCGGACGACGCCGGGTTCGCCTCGTGGCTCACGGAAAATTTCTACGACCTGCACTACGTCGCCGCCCCCGGCGCGCAGCCCTACGGCTTTGGGTTTGGTCACCTCTGGCGCATCGCCACCGATCACCCCGGCTCCGCCGTGCCGCCCTGCGTGCACCGCGCCCCCGCCACGCGACCGGGCCAGCCGCCGAGGCTGCTGCTGATCAGCTAAATCGTGCGGGGGCGTCGCGGCGTGTATCC
>JALOTV010000101.1 GCA_025457685.1 Opitutaceae bacterium | reverse complement strand
GCGGTGGCGGCGATCAGCAACGCGGCGATGGCCAGGAGCGGTCCAGGGCCGAAAGACCAGCCGCGCGCGGGCGGTTTTTTCAGCGAGTAAAACACCAGCGAGAGGGCGATGGCGGCATGCAGCACGGCAAAGGCTCCCCAGTGATTGTAGTAGTGAAAGGTGGCGAACCAGCGCTCGTTGGCGGCGGGGAAGCGGCCGAAGTAGATGCCCTCGGCGCCGACCTGTTTTTGCAGCGTGCCCAAAACGGAGAGGCCGATGGCATTGAGCGCGAGCACGAGGAGCAAAGTGCGCAGCGCGGTGCGCGACGACACCGCGAACAGCACGGCGAGACCGGTGGCGGCGAGACTGCCGAGACACGCGAGCACCCGAAGACTGCCCTGGGGATTGGCCGAGGCAGGCAACCACTCGATGTGCGGCACCGGGCGCAGGATGGTGGTTTCCTGGATGACGGCGGGGCGGTGCGAGGGATTGAGCGCTGAGATGACGACCAACGCGGCCAAACCGAGCAGGGGGGCGGTCCAGCGCACCAGGCGACGCGAACCTTGGGTATCGCCGGCGAGCCGGCGCGCGCGCCACTCCAGCGCGAGGAAAACCCAGGCCGGGCACGCCAGCAAGGCGACGATCCACTCGCCGTGACGCCCGAGTCCGCCGAAAAGCCACGCGCTCACGACGACGACCAGGCCGGCGTGCACAACGACGAGGTTTTCGCGCGAAAGAGCGGGCATGGACGCGTCGGTGTTCACGGCGCGAGGGTGGGGTAAAAGTCCAGCAGGCGTCGGGCGGCGGCGGCCCAAGTGAACTCACGCGACACCCAGGTGCGACCGGCGGAACCGGCGGCCAAAAGTTGTTCGCGGGGCTGCGCCAGGAGTTCGTCCAGCGCGGCGGGGTAGTCCGCCCACGCCACGGATCGCCCCGCGCCGACCACGTTGAGTTCGCGCCAGGGCAGCGTGTCGGTGACGAGGACGGGCACGCCGGCCACGAGAGCCTCGGCGACCGCCTGGCCAAAATTTTCCGAGTGGGACGGCAGCAGGAAAAGCTCCGCGAGCGGGTAGGGCGCCGGCAAGGCGCGGCCGTCGGCTACAACCACGGGCGCGCTTGCGCGCGGGACCACGCCGGCGGTGGCGAGGGATGCGAGCTCGGCGATGGTGTGCCCCTCGGGTATGCCGGCGACGAGAAGCGTCCAGCCGGGACGAGGCCGGGAGCGCCAGAGGGAGATGAGTTCGGCGACGCGTTTTTTCGCGTGCAGGCGGCCGTAGAAAAGGGCGACACGGGTGTCGTGGAGTTCTGGATACGCGGCCAGCCAGGCGGCGCGGGCCGGCGCCGAGTGGGCGGGGGCGGGCTCGGCCACGCCGTTGGGCGCGACGCACACCGGGGCGGCGAAGAGGGCGCGCAGGTGGTCGGCCTCCTGTTGACTGGTGGCGTGCCAGCCGGCGGCGGCGGCAAAGGCGCGCGGATGAACGAACGCGGCGGCGAGGCGCTTTTTCCAGGCGTGGTGAGCGCGCGCCCACGGTTCCAGCATGCCGCGCGGGGCGATGATCAGCGGGATGCGCTGGTGGGCGGCGGCGAGCGCGGCGTAGTGCAGCGGGCGCAGCCAGACTCCGTGGACGTGGATGGCGCGCGCGGGGGTGCGACGCAGAAAGGACTCCATGCCGGTGGCGCAGGCCAGGGCGGCTCCCAGCGGACCGGGGCGGGCGGAGAAGGCATGGACGGGGAGGCCAGGGAAGCGGGCGACGAAGCCCGGCGGCACGGGCCCGACGGTGGCGAGTTGCACGTAAGCTCCGGCGGCAAGCTGGGCAGCGGCCAGAGCGGGCACGGTGCGGGAAGGCCCGCCGTGGCGCGGATCGAGACTCGAGGTGATGTGCAGGACGTCGAGCATCAGGCGGTGGGCTCGGGCCGGGGCTTGATCGGGCGACAGGGGTTGCCCGCGCAGACCATGCGGGCGGGTTGATCGCGCACCACGACGCTGCGCGCGCCGATCACGGCGAGTTCCCCTATGGTGACGCCCGGACCGACGAACACCTCGGCGGCGAGCCAGGCGTTTTCGCCGATGACGATGGGCGCGGTGACGAGCGGCATGGACCAGCGGGAGAGGTCATGGGAGCCAGCGCAAAGGTGAACGCCTTGGGAAAGGTTGGCGCCGCGACGCAAGGTAACAGGGCCGAGGTTGTAGAGGTTGACCTCGCGACCGACCATGGAGCGCGGTTCGAGGCGAAGTTTCCACGGGAAGAAAACCCGCGCGGAGGCGAAGACGACCACGCGGGCGGGTTCGGGGATATCGGCGCCGAAGAGTCGGAGCAGGCGCGCGCGGAAACCGTGGGCGCGAGGCGGGCTGAATCGAAAGAGCGTGGCCTGCACGACGGACCAGAGGCGCTGGCGGAGCAGTTCGGCGCGAGCGTAGGGCGTGACGCAACCTTGGGCGAGGTAGGGAGTCTCGGGGGCGTCGTCGTGGGTTTCCTGCATGGCGGAGAGGACCTCAAAATCAGAGGCGGTGCGCAAAATGAATCAACGGCGGGAAAGCAGGGAGGCGAGGTCGGTTTCGAGCTCGGCGGCGACGGCATCGTAATCAAACCTGCGTGCGGTCGCGCGAGCGGCCTCGGCGAGGGAAGTCCTGCGGGCCGGGGCGGTGAGGAGGTTGCCAAGCGTGTCGGCCAAAATTTCGCATGCACGTGGTGATCGGTGATCGAAAAGCAGGCCGTCGCGTTCGGGCGTCAGGAGATCGGTGTAACACGGCAGCGCGGAAAGGACGGGGACGGCGCCAGCGGCCATGGCCTCGATGGGGGCGACTGAGAGCCCCTCGCCTTGCTCGGCGCGCGTGGGATAGACAAACACGGAGAGAGTTCGGTAAAAATCCGCCAATTTGGCGGCATCGAAAATTGGCGGAGTGATCTCAAAACGGTTGGCGATGCCGGCGGCGGCGGCCCGGGCGACAAGACTGGCGGCGAAGTCCTCGCCACCGCCGCCGTCGGTGATGCGCACCGGGCCGACGAGGGAGATTTTCCACGACGGGAGGTCTGGCCGGGCGGCAAGGCGCGCGCCGGCATCGATAAGCATATCAAGACCCTTTTCGGGATGGAGGCGACCGACGTAACCGATATGCAACGGGGTGCCGGGAGCGGGGCCCGGGCCTTGCAGCGCGTGCCAGTCGATGGAGTTGCGCAGGGTGCGGAGGCGCGGGGCAACGGCGGGGTTTTCTCGGAGGCAACGGGCGGCTACGGCTTCGCTAGTGGCGTAGATGCGGTCCACTTTGCCATAGGTGCGGACCTGGCCTTTGGGCATGCGTCCGATTACCACAGAGACAGGCGACGGGTGGCGGCGCGGTAGCCGCGTGAGCAGCCACGGGAGGGAAATGTTGTGCGAAATCACGATCTGGTCGGGCGTGAGCGAGCGTCGCACGCGCAGGCTCCAGCAAAAATCGAGAAGCAGATTCCGCCAGAGGCGCGAGGTGTGGTCGCGGCCCGGGAGGCGGTGATAGCGCACGCCATCGATGACCTCGCGATCAGGCCAGCCCGGCCACGAGCGGGTGAAGGCGGTGATGTCGTGGCCGCGCGAGGCGAGTCGACGGCCGAGGGCGTGCCAGATCTTCTCGGTCGCGCCGCCTCGGGCGGGCGGAACAGGGAGGAAAAAACCGTAGCTAAGGGCGATCTTCATCGAGCGGTGGCGAAGGCGAGGGCGCGGAGCAGTCCGGCGGTGGCGGCGTCGTAGTGGAAAATGGATACGCGCGAAGCGGCGGCGCGGCCACAGGCGGCGAGGGTGGCGGCGGGTAGAGCGAGGGCGGCGCGGAGGGTGGCGGTCAGGGCGTCCTCGTCGCCGGCGCGGAAGACCCACCCGGTCTGGTCGGGAGTGACCAAGTCCACGTGGCAGCCCACGTGATCGCTCAGGATGCAGGGGCGGGCGAGGTGCATGGCCTCGTTGACCGCGAGTCCCCAAGTTTCGTGGCGTCCCTCGGAGGGCAGCACGAAAATGTCGCCCAGCAGGTAGCGCGCGGGCATAGCGGACTGGTTGGCAAAGGGAAGAAAATGAACATTGCGGCGGTCAGCGGCGGCCGCGCGCAGGGAGGGCAGGAGTTCGCCATCGCCGGAGAAGACCAGGTGGGCGTCGGGAATGTCGGCGCGCCCGAAGGCGGCGAGCAAGAGGTCGGGGCGTTTTTTCGGGATCAGTTTGCCTGCGAACAGCGCGACGCGGGCGGATGGCGGGATATCGAGTGAGGCGCGCAGCGCGGCGGCCTCGGCCATGCGCGCTGGGGTGGCGGTGAAGTGGGCGGCGTCCACGCAGTGCGGGGCGGGGAAGAGCTTTTCCCCGGGCACGCCGTAGTGGCGGAAATAGGCGGCATTGGCCGTGCCGACAGGGAGGAATGCGGAAGCGCGGGAGAAGATACGACGGAGCGCGAGGCGTTTCAGGCCACCGGGCGGAGGCGCACCGAGCAGGTGGGAATCGCCACGGAAAAGGATCGCGGCGGGCGGGCGGAGGAGAAGATCGAGGTGGGGGCGATAGGCGTATCCGAAAAGCAATACAGCGTCAGGCCCGAAGGCGCGCAGGGCGGGGCGGAGGGCGGGGTTGCGCAGGCCGGAGAAGCGGGTGACGTCTGGCCGGGCGGCGAGGTTGGGGATAAAGACGTGGTCGTAACCGGAGAGCAGGTCCGTGTCCCAAGCGAAGGCGGCGCCGAACTGGGCGTCGCGTTGAAGGGAGACGCCGTGATCGGAGAGATAGAAAACGCGGAGATCTACCGCGCCCGTGGCGGCGAGGCGGCGGAACCACGGCGAGTAGTATTGGATGGGGTGGGAGACGACGACCGCGAGGCGAGGCGCCGCGTTTTTGAACGGCGCCGGCTGGGTGGCGGGAGTGTTTGGAAGCGTGGCCACGCGAGGACGGTTATCGATTGGTGACGAAGCGGTAGCCGAGGGGGATGCCCACGCAGACCACGGCCGCCTGAAAGAGAGAAGCGAGCCACGTCGCGAGCACGAGCTCGGCTTGGAAACTCCAGGCCGTGAGCAAAATCATGAAAATGCCCACGGCGGAGAATTGCGGCGCCGATTGGGAGAGCAGGGCGAAATACTTGAACACGAGGCCGAACATAAACCCAAGCAAGAGGACGCCGATGAGGCCGAAGTTGACGTAGGCTTCTGAGATGATGCCAAACGCGATGGAAACGCTGTAGGGGTCGTCGGGATCCACCAGGTTGAAGTGGATAGCCAAACGGATATTCGCCAGCAGGCTGGAGGGTTTGCCCGGCCAGAGCGGACGCGGAATGAATTGGGCGGGAATATCCACATAGCTCTCACCGTTAAGGTAGGGCCGAATCGAGGGCACGCGATCCACGCTGAGGCAGAGCATTTGGATGAGAGAGGCGCGCTCGACCAAGCTTGAGCGGGTCTCATCCTCCTCTTTGGCCGCAACGCTGTAGGTGAACCATTCCTGGAAAAACGCAGGCAATTCGAGCGGGGTCGGGGCGGGTCGTTTCTCTTCCCAAAACTGGCGCCTCATTTCCGATTTACCGAGGTGCAAAAAGCCGAGGATCGGAAGGATTGCGACAACGACCAGCCAGGGCACTTTCCTCCGCGCTGAGGCGTAGGCGATGAGGGCGAGGGCCAATAGCGAAATGCCGCTGATCAGGTAGAGCTGCGAGAAGAGCAGTATCACCTGGAGGGTCAGATTAACGCAGACGAAAATCACTCGTTTGCGCGGAAGGCGTTCCAGGCCCCAAAGACGCGCCAAAACAAAGGTGGCCAGGATGCCCACACCGAAAAAAAGCGCGCGGAACGTGCCGGTGAGATTGCCCGGGATTAGAGAGGTGAAATTTACGATGTAGAGGTAGCAGGTGTTGAGCAACATGCCGCCGGAAATGTAGCGGTATGCCTGTTCGGGCAGGAGCGACGTCGTCACCCAGGATGGAGGACGGGGTGGCTGGCGCAGCGACGAGAAGCCCATCAAGGCTGTGCCCAAGTAGAAAAGGACGAGCAAGCCCGCCTCATTGATGACAGTGTCAGAGTAGTGGGCTAGTTCCGCGTGATTCGAAAGCAGCGGAAAGGCGTAAAAAGCCACGCACGTGAGCATGGAAATCTCGAAGGCGGGAAACCACGTGCGCGCGCGCAGGGCCCACTGGAGCGCAGGGACGCTCGCGAGCAGCAGGATGCCCAGCCCGAGGACGGTGTGCATCCCCACGTCGCCTCCAGTTTGGTAGAGAAACCAGGAGAAAGTCGCCACCAGTCCGGCTACTCCGAAGCGGTAGAGCCGATAAGACGCGTGGGCGTCGGGAATCGGGAGCCGGTCGAGATCGAGGTCGCTCATCGTGAGGCCTGCGATGGGTGGTTGGCGTTGACCGCGAGGTCGAAAATTTCGCACAGGCGCCTCGTCATGGTGTGGGCGGACGAGGAGTCGGCCAAACGGGCGAAGGTAGTCTCTGGTGCGGGGGGATTGGCGGGAGGATGGGCGAGCCAAGCCCGAGCGATTCGGTCGGCACAGGCGGCGTCGGATGCATCACCGCCAAACCCGAAGGTGCTCTCCGGAGAGGCTTGGCGAGCGGCGGAAAAGAGGGGGCTGGCGTGGTGCGCGAGGCAGAGCAAGGGGCGGCGCGCCAACATGCAGGGACGAAGTTTTGAGGCGTTATATGCGGCGTCATCCGAGCCGATCACCAGGATAGCGTCGGCCTTGGCGAGATAGTGCAAGGCCTCAAAGTAGGGCACGCGGCCGCAGTGTTCCGAGACATGGCCGGAGACCCCTTCCTCGCGGGCGATGGGCAGCACGGATGGCTTGGCCAAGGGCGCAGGAGCGTAGTCGGTGCCGATAAAATGAAGTTTAATGGGCCGGGCGCTGCCGGTGGAAGCAGCGTCAATCCGGGCGCGCAAGGCGCGGAACAGGATGCGCAAGGCACGCGCCATGTCGGGCCCCCCTCGTCCGGTGTAGACGATGTGGAAAGAACCGTCTCCAAACGGAATAAGCGGGTGCTCAGGCGGATGCGCGCGGGCAATTTCAAAATCAGAAGCGGCGGAGGGGAAGGGCAATACCTCCGTAACCGTAGGCCGTGCATCCGGATAGCGGAGGACAAGGTCCGCGAGATAGGCGGGCGAGACCGCGACCACGGCGGCGGCGGCGCGGAACGCCGCCGGTTCACGCGCTTTTGCGGTGTATTGGGAAAGCCAATACCGGAGGGGTCCTCCGGGCGGACGGACGCGGTTGCGGGCGTAGTAGTCGTTCACCCATGGGTCTTGATAATCGAGGGCGTAGGGCACGCCGAAGCGAGCGAGCCAGCGAGGCCCGAGAGTGAAGGCGTCGAACTGGGTGGTGGTAAAGAAAACGAGGTCGAATTTTTCGGTGGCGAGCAGGGCGTCGCCAGCCCGACGCAGGGCGCGGCCACACCGCCACCAGAGGGAACCGAAGCCGAGTGGCCGGGTGAAACGGGCAGAGAGGCCTCGCACGCGGATAATCCGCGTGTCGGCCGGGTAGGTCTTTTCCAGCAACGGCTCGTTTACGGCGCCCTCGACGAATTCGGGCGTCACGGCCAGAACCACGGCCTCCCACCCGAGATCGCGAAGATGGGGCAGCGCGAGCCGGGCACGCTGCATGTCGGGCGCGTTTACCGGCGGGAAATGCGGGCTGACGATGAGAACGCGACGCATGCGAAAGTGGATCAGCCCCCACCCGAAGTGGAGCCGATGGTGCTGCGGAGCGAGCGCTCGGCGATTTCGACCAGACGCGGGCCTTCCTTTTCCCAGCAATAAACATCTTCCGCGAGACGTCTGGCCGCCTGACCGCGCCGGCGGAGGGCGGACGGAGTGGAGAGCAGGTCGTCAAGGACGGAGGCGGCGACGGCCGGGTCGGCGAAGGTTTCCAGCACGCCCGCGTCTGGGGCGCAGGCAAGCACCTCACGTTGACCGGCGGTGGGGGTGGCGACCACGGCGAGGCCGGCGTTTAGATACTGGAGTATCTTGTTGGAAATTGTGAGATCCTTGTTGGGCGGGACGAGGTTCTCCAGTGCAAGGCCAACATCGTGACGAGCGATCAAGTCGGGCAGCACGGACGGCGCGACGGGGGGAAGCGTCTCGAGACGCCCACGGTGCGACGGCGGCAGGCTCGCACGGAGCGACGCGACGTAACCCGCAGAGTCTTCTCCCACCAAAGTGAGGCGGGAGGGAACGCGGGTGGCAGCCCAGGCGGCGCAGAACGATTCCAGACCACGGCCCGGGCCAATGGTTTGGGAAAACCAAAGCAGGCTTGGGATCGCGTCGGTGTCGGGCTCCTGGCGGACGGATCCAAGCGGAAATGAATTGGTGATTACGAATGGCGTTTGGCCGCCGTAGCGGAGCTGCAGCGCGTTCGCCAGGGCGTGGGAGGTGGTGGTGCAGTGGGCGGCACGGTGGAGCAAGTCGCGTTCTTGCAAACGCAGTAAGGCGATGGGCCGATGACGACGTGCCTCGGCCAAGAGATCTTCCGAATGCCAATCTTCAAGATCGGCGGCCACGCGACGGCCTTGATGCAATAGGCGGAGCCCCGCCCAGTGGCTGATTTCGTTGTGGGCGATGATCAGATCCCAGGAATGTTTGCGCGCGGCGCGCAGCAGGCAGATCGCCGGACCCAAGCCGTGGATCGTGGGTCGAGCGCCCCGTTTTGCCGCCTCGCGCGCGAGCCTGGACCATGCGCGGCGCAGCCAGGCGCGAGGGCCGTCGAGCAACTCGATCTGCTCGTGGTGAAAGCAGGCAGCCTGGCTGACGATTCCTGCGTCGAGCGGAACGGATGCGCGGTGGTTGCGAACGCCAAGGACGGTTACGGCGTGGCCCGCCGCACCCAAGGCGCAGGCCTCTTTGACCACGCGCGGATTGCGCGCCAGCGGCCCGTTCGTCAGGATCAGGATGCGTGCGGGGCGAACCGTCATTTGGGGGAAATCCAGAGCACACCTTCCGTGGCGTGCAGTATGCCGGGAGAGAAATCGGGAAAAAACTCCAGTTTGCCGCCGGTGCGCGCGGCGTGCGCGATCAAGTCGGCACGGCAACTTTCACTGATCCCGGGGTTGTCGGTGTTGTCCACATAGAGGACACCGCCAGGCCTGAGTTTGCAGTAGCTTCGCTCCAGCACCTCAGCCCTGGGGCCGCCGTCCACGAGAATAAAATCGAGGGAGCTGTCCTCAACGGAAGAGAAGTCGGCGATTTCTTCGGCCCGCCACCGGTAACGAAGGTCAACATGGTGGTGGCCTGCGCGGGCGAGTTCGCCGCGCAGGTGATCAAACCAGTGTTTATCGGCCTCGATGCTAAGCAGTCGCTCGCAGCGGCGGGCTAGCCACAAGGTGGACTGGCCGGAGCCGATCTCCAGGGCGTGGGCATTTGGGGGGAGAATTTCTGCGATGCGCCGAGCCGCGGAGTAGGAGAGCCAGGGGCGCAGGCTCAGTCCGGCGTGGAGCCTGAGCCGCGTCCATGAAAGCAAGGATCCGGCAAAGTGTGGCCAGCGTTTCACTGGAACCAGTTCACCGAGCCCGGTGTGGAAGCGAGAGGGACGCGAGTCGTCGCCGGCGCGGAGGATTTTGGATAGAGAGGGCACTTCGCAGGAGGTGGTGAACGGAGAGCAAAACCAAACGTGGAGGGAAGTTTACATCGTGGGCGGTGCATCGGGCGGTCAACCTATCTGCGCAAGGCGAAGCGGCGGGCGAGGCGCCAGCCGACCAAGCCGGCGAGTATGC
>JALOTV010000100.1 GCA_025457685.1 Opitutaceae bacterium | reverse complement strand
TCGCCATCGACAGTTTCTATATCGAAAACGCCCGCCCCGATCTGCCCGCCGACACCGCCCGGCTCGAGCGTCTCCGCGACGCCATTCAGGAGATCATCACTCCCGCCGTCGAAACCCAGGCCGTCGGCTGAACGGCCGTCGTTTCCAGGCTAAGCGAACAGCCCGTCCGCCCGCGCGGTTTTCGCGTCCACCTGCCGCATCCTTCCTTCCGGCACTTGGGTGCGAAACCAGGTCTTCTGCTTGCGCACCAGTTTCCAGGTGTTGAGCGAGATCGCCTCCGCCAGCCCCGCCTCCGCCGCTTCGCCGCGCAGCACCGCCAGCGTCTCTCGGTAGCCGATAGCCGAGGCCGCGCTGGGGTTCTCTTCGATGCCTTCGGCCCGCAACCGTCGCACCTCCTCGACCAGCCCGTCGCGCAACATCTGCCCCACCCGTGCCTCCACCCGCGCGCGCAGCTCCGCGTCCTCGCGCATCAGGCACACCGCGCGCACGTCCCAGTCCGCGAAGGGCCCGGGCTTCGCGTAAAATTCCGCCGCCAGCTCCCCCACCGTCCGACCGGTCGCCAGACAGCGCTCGAGTGCCCGCGTGAGCCGGCGCGGATTCGCGAGATCCAGTCCGCCCAGCGCGTCGCCGCTCACCTCCCGCAGCCGCGCCTCAAGCGCCGCCACCCCGCCCGCGCGCTCCAGCTCCGCCACTTCTTCGCGCACCGTCGCCGGGATCTCGATCGTGTCCGCCACCGGACCGAAAAAGCTCTTCAGGTAAAAACCGCTTCCGCCCGTCACCAGCACCCGCCGGCCGCGCCCCGCGATGTCTTCGCAGGCCGCCCGCGCCAGCTCGACGTATTTGGCCACGTCCATCCGCTCCCGCACGCCGCACAGATCGATCAGCCAGTGCCGCACCCGCGCCCGCTCCGCCGCCGTGGGCTTCGCCGTGCCGATGTCCATGCCACGATAAAAAAGCGACGCGTCGCACGATACGATCTCCGCCCCGTTCGCCTCCGCCCACTCCAGCGCGAGCGCGGTTTTGCCCACCGCGGTGGGACCGGTCAGGATGTGAAGTTGGCGAGACATTTGTGACGCGAGGGTGATATGCGGCCGGCCGTGGGCATTTGCCGTTGCGTATCCACCCACGCATGACGTCTCCCCGTCGCAAGCGTGAAACTCGCCTTAGTCACCGAAACCTTTCCGCCCGAGATCAACGGCGTCGCCATGACGCTCGGGCAACTCTCCGCCGGACTCTCGCGCCGGGGCTTCGCCGTCACCGTGCACCGCCCGCGCCAGCCCGCCGACGCCGGGCCCGCCCGCGTAATCCCGCCCTACCGCGAGATGCTTCACCCCGGCCTGCCAATCCCGGGCTACGCCATGCTCCGCCTCGGGCTGCCCGCCCGCCGAGCCCTGCTTCGTGCCTGGCGCGCCGATCGTCCGGATGTGGTCCACGTCGCCACCGAGGGCCCCCTTGGCTGGTCGGCCCTTTCCGCCGCCGATGCCCTCGGCATCCCGCTCGCTTCCTCCTTCCACACCAATTTCCACAGCTACTCCCGCCACTACGGCTTCGCCTTCCTCACCCGTCCCGCCCTCGCCTACCTGCGCTGGTTTCACAACCGCACCCGCATCACCCTTTCTCCCACCGACGAGCTCAACGCCGAGCTGGCTCGCGACGGCTTTCGCGGTATGCGCCTGCTCTCGCGCGGAGTGGACACCGATCTCTTCTCCCCCGCCCGCCGCGATCCCGCCCTGCGCGCCGCCTGGAGTGCCGGTCCCGACGATCCGGTGTTTATCCACGTCAGCCGCCTGGCCGCCGAAAAAAACTACGCCCTGCTTTTCCGCGCATGGGAGGCCATCCGCGCCACCCACCCGCGCGCCCGCTTCGTGGTCACGAGCGACGGCCCGCTGCGCAAAAAACTCCAGCGCGCCCACCCGTGGGCCGTCTTCACCGGCTTCCTCGAACGCGAGGACCTCGCCCGCCACTACGCCTCGGCCGACGTGTTTCTCTACCCCAGCCTCACCGAGACTTTTGGCAACGTCACCACCGAGGCCATGGCCAGCGGACTCGCGGTCTGCGCCTACGACTACGCCGCCGCCGCACTCTACCTGCGCCATCGCGAGAACGGTCTGCTCGTTCCGCTCGGCGACGAGGCCGCCTTTCTCCGCGAATCCCTCGCCTTGGCCGGCGACGCGCGCCTGCGCCAGTCCATCCGCCTGGTCGCACGCGCCACCGCCGAACACGTCCCGTGGTCGCGTGTGATCGACGGCTTCGCCCGCGACCTCGCCGAGGTCGCCCGCTCCGGACCGCCCGTGGCGCGCGATTCCACATCGCCCGCCGCCGCCCCTGTCGCCTAGCTCGTCGCCGGATGCACCCGAGGGCCCGTTTCATCTTCAATCCCCGTTCCGGTCACAACGCCCGCAACCCGTGGCTGCTCGAACGCGCCCGGGCCTTTGTCGCCGAACACCGCCTCGACGCCATCGTCGTGCCCACCGAGCGTCCCCACCACGCGACCGAGCTCGCCCGGCGCGCGCTCGACGAGGGTTGCCGTCTGGTCGTCGCCATCGGCGGCGACGGCACCATGAACGAGGTCGCCACCGCCCTCATCGGCACCGGCGCCGCCCTCGGCCTTATCCCCTGCGGTTCGGGCAACGGCCTAGGTCGCCACCTCGGCATTCCCGGCCCGGGCAAGGGCGCCTTTCGCGCTCTCCTCGGCGGCCATACCCGCCTGATCGACACCGGCCTCGCCGACGGCCACCCGTTTTTCAACGCCATGGGCCTGGGCTTCGACGCCGAGATCAGCTCGCGTTTCAACGCCCTCACCCGCCGCGGCCTGACCGCCTACGCCCGCACCACGCTGGGCGCGCTGCGTGCGTATCGGCCCGACCACTACACCATCCACGCCGACGGCCGTCCCGCCATCGATACCGAGGCCTGGATCGTCGCCGTGGCCAACTCCGACCAATACGGCAACGACTGCTTCATCGCTCCGGGCGCGCGCGTGGACGACGGCCGGCTCGATCTCACCGTCCTGCGCCGGCTCACCGCGCTGGGCGCCGCGCCCCTCGCGGCCCGCCTTTTCACCGGGCGTCTCCGCGAGTCCGCCAATGTCCACCGGCGGCAGGCGGCCAGCTACGTCATCGCTCGCCGCACGCCCGGCCTGCTCCACACTGACGGGGAGGTCCGCGCCTGCGCCGCCGAGGTGGATGTCCGCGTCCTGCCCGCCAGCCTGCGCATCGTCGTTCCGGCCGAGAAGGTTCCGTGACGTTTCGGTGACGCCCGCTTATCTGGCTAGAAAGCCGCGTCACATTTATGAAAAACTCGCCGTGCGATGGATAAACGCCCGCTCAAAGTTCGCACCGTCATCATCTCCGACGTCCACCTTGGCACGCACGACTGCAAGGCGCGGGAAGTGAATCATTTTCTCAAAAACACCCGCTGCGATAAGCTCATCCTCAACGGCGACATCATCGACGGCTGGCGTCTCAAGCAGACTGGCTACTGGCCCCAGGCCCACACCCGCTTCATCCGCATCATCCTGAAAAAAATGGAGAAGCGCGGCACCGAGATCGTCTATCTGCGCGGCAACCACGACGACGTCCTGGCCAAGTTCCTGCCCATCGCCTTCGAGAATCTGCAAATCGTCGAGGACCACGTGCACGAGGCCGCCGACGGCAAAAAATATTTCGTCCTCCACGGCGACGTCTTCGACACCGTGACGCGCAATTTCGTCTTCCTCGCCTACCTCGGCGACTGGGGCTACCGCGCGCTGATGCGCATCAACCGGCTCTACAACCACTGGCGCGCCTGGCGCGGCAAGGAATACTACTCCATCTCCAAGGCCATCAAGGCGCGCGTCAAACAGGCGGTCAGCCACGTATCCAATTTTGAACAACACATCGCCGAACTGGCCAAGAGCCGCGGCTGCACCGGCGTGATGTGCGGTCACATCCACACCCCCGCCGATCGCCTGATGGGCGATGTCCATTACCTCAACAGCGGCGACTGGGTCGAGAGCCTCACCGCCATCGTCGAGCACTTCGACGGCCGCTTCGAGTTGGTCGATTTCGCCCGCTTCCGTCAGGACTACCCGTTCGAAGACATCGAGGCTGCCGAACTCCCCGAGGTCGCCGATACCGGCCTCGCCTGATCGCGAGTCAGGCGCTCAACGTCTTCGCGGCCCTCGGTCCGTTCTTCGCGCCTTCGCGTCAAAATCCTAAGAGGCCTCACGCCACGCGATCGCGCCCCGCCGCCTTGGCCTCGTAGAGCGCGCGATCCGCCGCCGCCAGCAGGTCCGCGCCATCTGCCCGCGTGGAGTTCCACTGTGCCACGCCGATGGAGACCGTGCAGCCCGTCGTCCGCACCGCGGCGAGGATGTGCTCCGCCGTGGCCCGGGCGCCGACCGCATCCGTCTCCGGCAGCCAGACCGCGAACTCGTCGCCACCCCAGCGCGACACCGTGTCCACCTCGCGCACGGTGAAACGGATCTTGTGCGCCACCACCGACAGCACGTGGTCGCCTCCGGCATGACCCTTCGTGTCGTTCACCCGTTTGAAGTTATCGATGTCGATGAGCAGCACCGAGACCGGGCGGCCATACTGGCGCGCGCGCTCCACCTCGCGGTCCAGCAGACGCGCGCCTTCGCGGCGGTTAAAGAGCGTCGTGAGCATGTCCCGGGTGGCCAGCCGCCGCAGCTCGCTCAACATTTCGTGCAACCGGAGCGCATACCGGATCGAGCGCTCCAGGCCGCGCGGACTGATCTCGAACTTCACCAGATAATCGAGCGCGCCCGCATCGAGCGCCTTCGCGTCCACGTCGCCCGACGTCTCGCTGGTCAACATGATCACCGGCGTGGCCACTCCATACTCCACCGCCTCACGCAGTAATTCCAGTCCGTCTCGCGGCCCGAGTTGATAATCCAACAAACACGCCGCGAAGTGACCTTCCCGCAAAGCCAGCAAACCATCCTCGTAGGTCGGCGCCCAGTGCAGCTCGAACCGTTCGCCGGCGAATTTGGAAAACGCGGCGTCCACGATTCTTGCCTGAGCGCGGTCATCGTCGATCAGGAGCACGCGTCTGAGGGGTTGCGTCATGCCCGGAGACTTTTCGTTTAGCTCGCCCGCACGCAAGCCTCCCCTTGCGCCCCGCCCGCGCTCCGCCCCACCCTAGCGCCATGCTCGAACACCGCAGTCAGATCGAAGTGCGCTACGCCGAGACCGACATGATGGGCGTGGTCTATCACGGCAGCTACCTGCCTTGGTTGGAGGTCGCGCGCACCGCCTTGCTCGCCGCCGAGGGCCTGCCCTACCGCGAGCTCGAGGCACAGGGTTATTTCCTGCCCGTCATCGAGGTGGGCATGCGCTACCTGCGCCCCGCCCGCTACGCCGACGTCGTCACCGTCCACGCCGTCATCCGCGAAAAACCCGCCCTGCGCCTGCGCATCGACTACGAGCTCTGGCGCGGCGCCGAGAAGCTCGCCACCGGCCACACCGAACACGTGTTCATCGACAAGGCCGGCCGCCCCGTGCGCCCGCCCGCCGCCTTTGCCGAGCTGGTCGAGAAACGCTTCGCCTACTTCTCCAAAAAGTAGCCGCGCTGCTTGTCCGAGATCGGCAGCCCCGCGCGCTCCATCACCTGGAGCAAATCCTCCCACACCGCCCGCTTCGATTTGGTCGTTCCGCTCCGGAGCAAATAACTCGGGTGGTAGGTGACCATCAGCGGCGTGCCGTCAAACTCATGCCAGCGGCTGCGCGCCGCCGCCAGGGTCGTGAACTTCGTCCCGAGCAGCCCCTGCGCAGCCGTGCCGCCCAGCGCGACGATGAGCGCGGGGCGCACGATCTCGATCGAGGCCCGCAAAAAGGGCAGGCAAAACGCCATCTCCTCCGGCGTGGGCGGCCGGTTGCCGATCTGCTCCATCCAATCGGGCGTGGGCATCTGCGGACGCCAGCACAGGATGTTGCCGATATAGACCTGCTCGCGTTTCAAGCCCATGCCGCCGATCATCTTGGTCAACAACTGCCCGGCCGGCCCCACGAAGGGCTCGCCCGCGACCTCCTCCTCCGCCCCGGGCGCCTCGCCCACGAAAAAGATCTGCGCATCCAGCGCGCCCACGCCCAGCACCGCCTTCTTCCCCGGCCTCACGTTCGCGAGGCAAACGGGATGCGTGGTCGCCAGCTGTTTCAACGCCGCCCAACGCGTCGCTTTGTCCCCTGGCGGCAGCTGCACGACAGGCGGAGGCGGCAAGCTCGCCACCTGCGCGGCCGCAGGCAGGGGCTTCATCACCGCCGGCGCGGGGCGAGCCGCCGCAGGCGCGTCCGGCTCGGCAGGTCTGGTCTGCGCAGGCGGCGGAGTGGCGACCGACGTTGGCGCGGCCGGCGCAACCGACGCAGCCGGCGCCGAAGCAGATGCCCGCGCTTTCACCAACGCGCGCAAACTTGCCAGCGTCTCGTCCGTCACCGGCACCGAGCTCTCGCCCTCGGCTTTCAGCCGGAGCAGCTCCTCGGAAATCGCCTGCAAGACCGCGCGCATCTCCGCTCAGGCTTTGCTCCCCGATGCCGCGCGGGCAAGGGTGAGTTTTTCCACATATTTGCCCAGCAGGTCGAACTCCAGGTTCACCGGATCGCCCGCCCGCTTGGTGGCCAGATTGGTCGCCGTCACGGTGTGCGGGATCAACCACACCGCCAGCGTGTCGCCCTCGGTCTCGGCCACGGTCAGCGAGATGCCGTCGATCGCGATGCTGCCTTTGTGGATGAGGTATTTGCCTGATCCCGCCGGCGCCTTCACCCGCAGATAACGGTCCGCGGCGCGCGGCTCGAACACCTCCACCACGCCGACGCCGTCCACATGTCCCGTGACAAAGTGACCGCCCATTTTTCCACCGAAGCGCAGGCTGCGTTCGAGGTTCACCACCCCGCACTCGCCGACCGCCGCGAGGCTGGTCACCCGGCGGGTCTCCTCCAACACGTCAAACTCCAGCCCGGTCGCGTCGTGCTTTACCACCGTGAGGCAGCAGCCGTTTACCGCAATGCTGTCGCCCAGCGCCACATCGGCCAGCGCCGCACGGGCCGCGACGCGCAATTTCCAGGCGTCGCCGCCGCGCTCGAACCGCTCCACTCGCCCCGTTTCTTCGATGATGCCGGTAAACATGGTCTTTGATGAAATAAAGGATCGCGCACCGTGCTCCTCGTCCTTCGCGCCCGCAAGCCTCGCCTGCCCTTCACCACACCAGCGCGTCCACCGCCGCCCGGCGCGGATTGGTCCGTTCCTGGTCGATGCGCCCGTCGCTCAGGTGCAGCACGCGATCCGCCATGTCCGCGATCACCGCGTTGTGCGTGATGATAACCGTCAACGTGCCCAGCTCGCGGTTGATGCGCTCGATCGCCTCCAGCACCACCAGACCCGTCCGCAGATCCAGCGCCCCCGTGGGCTCGTCGCACAACAGCACCTGCGGCCGCTTCGCGATGGCCCTCGCGATCGCCACGCGCTGCTGCTCGCCGCCCGAGAGCTGGGCGGGAAAGTGATCCATGCGCGCCTCAAGCCCCACCAGACGCAGCGCATCCTCCGGCCGCATGGGATCGCGCGCGATCTCCGTGATCAGCGCCACGTTCTCCCGCGCGGTCAGGCTGGGGATGAGGTTGTAGAATTGAAAAACAAACCCCACCACGTCGCGCCGGTAGCGGGTCAGCGCCGCCTCGTCCGCCTTGGCCAGATCCCAGCCGCGATACACCAGCCCGCCCGTGCTGGGCACGTCCAGCCCGCCGAGCAGATTCAGCAGCGTGGATTTGCCCGATCCCGAAGCGCCGAGCAGCACCACCAGCTCGCTGGCGTGCAGATCGAGGTCCACTCCGGCCAGCGCCCGCACCTCGGCCTCGCCGCGACCATAGGTCTTGCCCAGTCCGCGCACGCGAAAAACCGGCTCCGTTCGCGCTATGGTTTCTTGGCCGCTCTTCATGTGAATCCGCTACCATCGCCGCGACCGGCCGGCGTCTCAACTCCCATCTCGCCCGCCCCCGGCGACGCCGTCCTCCGATTTTCCGCACTTGCCGCGCCCCGCGCCGCCGTGCGCGATACGCGGTCACATGTCCCACTCCGCCACCTCTTCCGCCTCCGAACTCTGCCCCTGCGGCTCCGGCAAAGCCCACGCCGACTGCTGCGGCCCCATCCTCGCCGGCGCGCCCGCCCCCACGCCCGAGGCGCTCATGCGCTCGCGCTACACCTCGTATGTGAAGCGCAACTACATCCACCTGCACCGCTCGCTCAGCGCCGAGCAGCAGGCCGATTTCAGCGAGAAGGACGCCCGCGAATGGGCCGAGTCCGCCGAATGGCTGGGCCTGGAGATCACCTCCACCACCGGCGGCGGCGAACAGGACCAGGAGGGCACGGTCGATTTCGTCGCCCGCTTCCGCATCCAGGGCGAGGAGCGCAAACATGTGGAAAAAGCCCGCTTCATCCGCGAGGCCGGCCGCTGGGTCTATGCCGGCCAGATCGTGCCCAAAGCCGAGCCCGTCCGCCGCGAATCGCCCAAGGTCGGCCGCAACGATCCCTGCCCCTGCGGCTCCGGCAAAAAATACAAGAAGTGCCACGGCGCCGCCGCCTGAGGGCGCGTCGCGTTTTGGTTTGTTCCGCGCGGGCGTGCGGCCCGCGCGCTTGCGGCTAGGCGAGGCCCGCGTCACCTTGCCCGACTTTGCCGCCCATCATGCCCACCTCGTCCGCCGCCCTGCCCCCCGCCTCGGATTGGCGCACCACCGACGCCGATGAGATCCGCAAACGCCAGCTGAGGGCGCGCGAGGAACAGGCCCGAGTCGTAAACCTCGCCCCCGAGGTTCACCCGGTTTTCTCCAATTTCGAGGTCCACTCCCCCAGCGGTCAGACCTACCGGGTAGAGCTCCGCGATTTGTCCGCGCCACAGTTCGCCTGCACCTGCACCGATTTCCGCATCAACGGTCTCGGCACTTGCAAACACGTCGAGGCCGTCCTCCTCGACCTGGCGAATAACCACCCCGCCGAGCTCTCCGCCGCGCGGCAAGCCGGCTCCCCGCGCATCGACCTAGCGCCCGATTCCTCCGCCGGCACCCTGCGCGTGGAGCGCCACCTCGACCGCCTGCCCGCCAGGCTGCGCGCCTGCTTCCGCGACGACGGCCGCCTGCGCCCCGACCTGCCGCCGCACGAGCTCATCGCCCGTATCACCCCGGCGGATACCGCCGCCGGCGTGCGCGTCTCGCAGGAGGTCGCGCCGTGGCTCGACGCCCGCCGCCGCGAGCGCGAACGCCGCGACCGCCGCCGCGATTACGAGACCGGCGTCGCCTCCGGCCGTCACCCCGCGCACGAGACCCTGCTGCCGCTTTTCCCCTACCAGCGCGAGGGCATGCTCCACCTCGCGTTCACCGAGCGCGCCCTGCTCGCCGACGAGATGGGCCTGGGCAAGACCATCCAGGCCGTGGCCGCCTGCGCCCTTCTGCACCGCCTCGGCTACGCGCGGCGCGTGCTCGTCGTCACCCCGGCCTCGCTCAAGGGCGAGTGGGAGGAGCAGATACGGCGCTTCACCCCGCTGCCGCTCCGCCTCGTCACGGGCAACCGCGCCGCCCGTCTCGCCCTCTACGCCGACCCACGTCCGCCCTTGTTCACTTTGGTCAATTACGAGCAGGTCGTCACCGACGACCTCGCCATCAACGAGCACCTGCGGCCCGACATCGTCGTGCTCGACGAGGCCCAGCGCATCAAAAACTGGGCCACC
>JALOTV010000099.1 GCA_025457685.1 Opitutaceae bacterium | reverse complement strand
CCCCTTCACCAAGGGCGGCAAGGTCGGCGCCTTCGGCGGCGCCGGCGTGGGCAAGACCGTCGTGATCATGGAGCTCATCAACAACATCGCCAAGGCCCATGGTGGTTACTCCGTGTTCGCCGGCGTCGGTGAGCGCTCCCGCGAAGGCAACGACCTTTACCACGAAATGTCCGAGGCCGGCGTCATCAAGCAGGACAAGCTCGAGGAGTCCAAGGTGGCCCTCGTTTACGGCCAGATGAACGAGCCGCCGGGCGCCCGTATGCGCGTCGCCCTCTCCGCCCTCGCGATGACCGAGTATTTCCGCGACGAGAAGAACCAGGACGTTCTCCTCTTCGTCGATAATATCTTCCGTTTCTCGCAGGCCGGTTCCGAGGTGTCCGCCCTCCTCGGCCGCTCGCCCTCCGCGGTGGGTTACCAGCCCACCCTCTCCAACGAGATGGGCCAGCTCCAGGAGCGCATCACCTCCACGAAGAAGGGCTCCATCACCTCCTTCCAGGCCGTCTACGTGCCCGCCGACGACTTGACCGACCCCGCGCCGGCCAACACCTTCGCGCACTTGGACTCCACCATCGTGTTGGAGCGCTCCATCGCCGAGCTCGGTATCTATCCCGCCGTCGATCCCCTCGCCTCCGTCTCGAAGGCCCTCGAGCCCTCCATCGTCGGCGAGGAGCACTACCTCGTCGCCCGCGAGGTGCAGCGCGTCCTCCAGCGCTACAAGGACCTTCAGGACATCATCGCCATTCTCGGTCTCGACGAGCTGTCCCCCGAGGACAAGGCCCTCGTCTATCGCGCCCGCAAGATCCAGCGCTTCCTCTCCCAGCCCTTCACCGTGGCCGAAGTGTTCACCGGCGCCCCCGGCAAATACGTGTCCGTCAAGGACACCATCCGCGGCTTCAAGATGATCCTATCCGGCGAGCTCGACCACGTCGCCGAAGGTGACTTCTACATGAAGGGCGGCATCGACGAGGTGCTCGCCGCCGCCGGCACCAAGAAGTAATCAATCCTTAGCTGCCCACGAAACACACGAAATAGCACGAAATCGGAACTCCGGCTTTCGTGTCGTTTCGTGTGTTTCGTGGGCCCCTCCTAAAATGGCTTTAACGCTCGAAATCGTCACCCCCGAAGCCCGGGTCTATTCCGACACCATCGACACCGTGGTCATCCCGACCACCCAAGGTGAGATCGGTATCCTCCCCGGCCACATCCCGCTGCTCACCCGCGTCGAAAGCGGCGAGCTCCGCGTGACCAAGGGCGGCGTCGAGTCGCTCCTCGCCGTAGGCAACGGCTTCGCCCAGATCGAAGGCGACACCGTCTCCGTCCTGGCCGAGCGCGCCATCACCGAGGACAAGATCGACGAGGCCGCCGTCGAGGCCGCGCTCAAGCGCGCCGAGGACGACATCAAGAACGCCCCCAAGGATTTCGACCCCTCCGAGCTCGAAAAGCTTCAGGAAGCCGTTCGCTACGCCGGCGTGCAGCTCGCCCTCAAGCGCCGCAAACGCTAAGTCCGACCCGCAACAGGCGGAGGTCTCTTTCAAGCGCGCCTTTCAACGGCGCGCTTTTTTGTGCCCTCTTCACTCAATTTCGGACACGTTTTTACAAAACCATAAACACGCGGGCGCTCGCTCCGCGCTCCGACTCCATTTACGTAGCCCTCATGTTAGCTTCGCCCATTCTCGCCGCCGCCAAGCTCACCGTTTGGGAAAAACTCCAAGCCGTGCCGCGCGAAACCTGGCTCAGCCTCCTGCTGACCATGTTCGTCATCTGGCTGATCGTGCGCGTCTGGAAGAGCCTGCAAGAGGTCAACGAGATCGTGCCCTGGGTCGCGCTGCTCACCCTCGGCACCACCGTCGTGCTCTACTGGACCTACGAACGCACCGAGCCGAAGCTCCTGTCCCCGATTTTCAACCAGCTGGCCAAGGTCCTGCCCACCCGCATCGAATACAAAGAGTTCTCGCCACCGCGCTAAGGCTCACGCCGGCGTGCCCACGCGCACCTCGCCGCAGCCTTAGTCGATCAAGGCGCGGAGATCGCCTTGTCCTCGACGGACTTGATCACGTTGCCCGGCCCCATCAACACCACCCGGGCCGAGTGACCCGACACCTGTTCCGGCGCCAAGCGGCAATACGCCACCACGATCACCAGATCGCCACTGCGCACCAGCCTGGCCGCCGCCCCGTTCACCTGCACCTGGCCGGGCTCGCCATAAATCACGTAAGTCGTGAAACGCGCCCCGTTGTCGATATCGAGCACGTCCACCTGCTCGAACTCCAGCAAACCGGCCGCGCGGCACATCTGCCGATCCAGCGAAATCGACCCTTCGTAATCGGGATCAGCCGCCGTGATCGTGGCGCGATGTAACTTGGTTTTAAGGAATGTGCGGAACACGGCGGAAAATAGTCCCGCCACCTATCCATCATTTCACGTCCCGCCGCAAGCGCGCGCTTGCCCCCTCCCGCCGACCTCACGCCCCGCGCACCCACTGCTCCACCCACGCCCCCAGCGCCGCCACCCCCGCCAGTCGCGCCACCGCCGCCGAATCCCCCGCCCGGTAGATCCGAAACATGCGCCCGGCGCCGACCTGCTGCATTTCCTGCAAATCGTTGTGGATCACGATATCCACTTCGCCTGCGGCCAATACGCGCCCCACCGCCGCCGCCCGCCCCGCCTCATCGGCTCCATAGGTGAGTTTAAACCCCGCCACCCGCACCGGACGCGGCGACCATCCCTTGATCAGCGGCAGCAATTTCGGCGTCGGCACCAGCCGTAGCGTCAGCTCGTCCGCATACGAACTCATCTTGCCCGCCTGCGCCGCCTCCGGCCGGTAATCCGCCACCGCAGCCGCCTGGATCACCACATCGAAAGTCCCGCCCGCCAAGGCCGCGCGCAGCCGCTCCGCCAAATGCTCGGTCGAGCCAAACACCCCGCAGGTTACGTCGCCGCGCGGCCTCACCGCGCCCTCCCCGTGCAGCAACGTGACCGCATGGCCCGCCGCCGCCAGCGCGTCCGCCAGCGCCGCGCCCGTGGAGCCCGTGCTGATGTTCGAGACAAACCGCACCGCGTCGATCGGTTCGCGCGTGGCCCCGGAAGTGAGGAGGACGTTCATGCGTCGTCAGGCGATCTTCGGCCCCAGTTCGGCCAGCACATGCGTCACGAGAGTGTCGGGCTCCATCAGACGCCCCGCCCCGATCTCGCCGCAGGCCAGCGCGCCCGCCTCGCCCGGCAACATGCGAACGCCCATCGTAGTCAGTTTTTGGATACTCGCCTGCGTCGCCGGGTGCGCCAGCATGGCCGAGTTCATCGCCGGCGCGGCCCACCAGGGTTTTTTCTTCAGCTCCCAGGCCAAAAACAAGGCCCCCACCGGGTCGTCGGCCAGTCCCGCCGCGAGGCGGTTGAGCGTGTTGGCCGTCGCCGGGCACAGCACCGCGAGGTCGGCCCAGCGTGCCAGCTCGATGTGGTCCATCGCCCGCCCCTGCGCCCACAGATCCGTAAACGGAGCCCGCCCCGTCAGCCCTTCCAGCGTCGCCGGCCCGATGAAGCGCAAGGCCCCCGCCGTGCACACCGTCTGCACCTCGATCTTCGCCTGCACCAGACGCGAGATCGCGTGGCAGGCCTTGTAACAGGAGATCGAGCCCGAGAGCAGGAAGAGGACGCGTGGCATGGGGAAAAAAGTTACCCGCGAATAGACGCGAAGAAACGCGAATCCGCGCACCGCCATTTATCTGGTTTCGTGTTCATCCTCCGAATGCGTGTCCACTCGCGTCCATTCGCGGTCAAGACTCAGTAGCTCTCCTTCGCCGTCGGAAACGACCGCTCCGCCGTCGCTGCGTGAAACGCCGCCAAGCCCGCGCGCACCGCCTCGCCCGCCGGGGCAAACTCGCGCACGAAGCGCGGCCGGTGCGCGCCGCCGCCCAGCCCGAGCAGATCGGCCATGACCAACACCTGCCCGTCACAGCCCGCGCCCGCGCCGATGCCGATCACGGGCACCTTTAGCTCCGCCGTGATCTCGGCCGCCAGTCCCGCCGGCACGCACTCGAGCACGAGGCCAAACACGCCCGCCTGCTCCACCGCGCGCGCCTGGCGCTTCAGCTCGGCCGCCGCCGCCGCGTCGCGGCCCTGCACCTTGTAGCCGCCCATGGCGTGGACCGACTGCGGGGTGAGCCCGAGGTGACCCATCACCGGCACGCCCGATTGCACGAGGTGCGCGATCACGTCGGCGTGGCCGTCCACGCCCTCGATTTTCACCGCGTGAGCGCCTGAGCGCAGGAGCAGGGCGGCGGTGTCGATGGCCGCCGCGAGCCCGCGCCGCGCGGCGAGAAAGGGAAAGTCGGCCACGATGAGTTTACGTTGCGCGGGTTCGCCGAGCCCGCGCGCCACCGCGGCGGTGTGCCGGGCCACGATCTCGGGCGTGGCGGAAAAGGTGGTCGCGTCGCCGTCGAGCACGGTCGCGAGCGAATCGCCGACCAGCACGCAGTCCACCGGCGACTCGGCCAGAAACCGCGCCTCCCAATGGGTGTAGGCCGACACCATGCTGATGGGTGCCTGCCCCTTGCGCGCACGAAACTCGGGAACGGACTTCATGAAAAATGAAAACCCATGCCTAAACCACCCGCCCCCGGGACGCCACCCTACATTTACCCGGTAAGCGGGTCTTCGCCGTGCACCGATCCGCACGCTGCATCCCGGCTTACGAGACCGCCGAGGCGACATCCAGCGCGGCCAGATCTAGCACGCAGGCCGCCACATCGCGCCCCTCCGCGCGGGCGCGGATTTGCTCGCGAAACGCGGTCAGCCGGCCGTGCGCGCGACCACGGGCATGGTGCAAAGGGCGGGCGGCCGCCAATTGGATAAATTCGATGCGCTCGACCAGATAACCGACCAATCCCCCCTCGGTGCGCGCGACCAGAATGGGAGAGCCGGGGCCGGCTTGCGCAGTGGGTTGGCCGAGTAAGGCGCCAAGATCCAGCACTTGAAACGAGGTCTCGAACCGCGAAGTCATGCCCACCACTGCATCCCCGCCGCCGCGCAGGTCGGTGAAGTTAGCCGGCAAGGCCATCACCGCGTCCAACTCGCTCAGGCGGGTGGCGAGCGCACCTCCGCCCGCCCGGTAAACGAGGTAGGGCGCCGTTGACGCCCGCGAGCCATCCGCCGCCACGCTCGTCTCGTCGACCGCGAACAGCTCCGCCATGTCCACCACATGCGCCGCGTGGAGCAGGGTTTCCGCATGCAAGACCAGCGCCGCCTCGCCCGAGGATGTCGCGCAGGTGCCGGAGTAAAATTCCGGGCGCGCAAATCCGCCCTCGGGCAGATCCCGCACCTTGCTCGGGGAGAACACCTCGATTCCCACGATGTCGTCCACGATCAGGGCGACCACGAGGTTCTCATGGGTCGCGATGAGGAATAAGGGTGTCGACGTTTCGCCCACGCGCGCAGACAGGCCGAGCAAGGCGGGCAAATCCACCACCGGCAAATCCGCGCCGCGCGAGCGGTAAAATCCACGCAGCACCGGATGCTCCAGATCGGAAGCCAGCGGTTCGGTGCGCCGCTCTACCGAGCGGACGTGCTTGGCCAAAAGCGCAAGGCAGACGCCGCCGGCCTTGAACAGCACGTGCGCTTCGGCCGCGTCACCCCGCTCGTCGTGCTCGATGCTTTGGGCGGCCGCACCGCCGGAGTCCGGTCTCGTCACCGCCAGGCGCAAGCCATCGATCTCCAGCACGGCGTCGAAGTCCAGGAGCACCGCCGCCCGCCCGCCGTCGGGGGGTGTGTAGAGCCGGGTGAACAAAATAGGAGAGTCCGTCGCCGCGGCCGGGGGAGCCAGCTCGCTCAGTTGCCCGGGCTCCGCCCGCACGACCCCCAGCGTCGCGTCGGCGAGGACTGCGAAACGCCCCGCCGCGTGATGCAGCACCACCGCGTAGGCCGTCGGTTTCGAGGCCTCGTGCGCGGCGGGTTTTATCACCGCCGCCAGATCGATGACGGGGATGGCCGAGCCGCGGCGCACGAAGGCCCCGAGCACGTGCGCCGGGGCCCGCGGGAAGGGCGTCAGTTCGAGCGGTCCGCACACCACGCCCTCGATCAACTCCGCCGGGATGGCGACGGTCATGTCTCCGATGCGCACCAGACCCAGACTGGACGAAGGGTTCATCGGTGACGGGAGCCGGCAATGGTTTGGCGACGCGGTAAAAAAGCGCCTGATTTGGGGCCGGTGGCCGACCTCAGTCTAGCGACACGGAGCCGTGCGCGATATTCGGGGCCGACGAGGTCAATTCACCGACCAGATTGGCCACGCGTCGCGCGACGGTGGACTGCTTACCCGTCGCCGTATCTATTGCGGAGATGGAGCCGTTGGTTTTTTCGACGCCGGCGCGGATGCGCTTAAAGGCGTCGCTTGCCTTGCCGGATACGCTGTTGCCCACGTTCACACGCGCCACCGAGTGGTCGATGAGCCGCGAGATTTCCTTCGTCGCCTGGGCGGACTTTTCCGCCAGCCGTCGCACCTCCTCCGCCACCACCGAAAAGCCCATGCCCTGGGGGCCGGCGCGAGCCGCCTCGATGGCGGCGTTGAAGGCGAGCAGGTTGGTCTGCCCGGCGATCTCCCCGATGACTTTCACGATATCGCACATATCGGCGGCGGATTTCTGGATCGCGGCCATCGACGACATGAGCTCGACCAAGGCTTCGGCGCCGGCCTCGGCCTCGGCCTGGGTGCCCGAGGCAAAATCCTTTGAATCGCGGGTGCATGCCTCGATCGCGGAGATGGCGCCAATGAGGTCACCGACCTCCAGATTCATCGCCGCCGCCTTTTCGGCGACCTGCTTCTCGCGCTCCACCTGCGCGGTGATGTCGGTGGCGAACTTGACCACTTTGGCCACGCGTCCGCTCTCGTCGAAAATGGGGTTGTAGGTGGCTTGGATCCAGATGCGCTGCCCGAATTTGCCGACGCGCAAAAAACGGCCGGCGGCAAATTCGCCGCCACTGAGCTTGGCCCAAAACGCGCTGTATTCCGGCGTCACGATGTGTTCCGGCGTGCAGAAGATGCGGTGGTGTTTGCCGCGAATCTCCTCCAGGGTGTAGCCGAGCAGCCCGAGGAAATTCCGGTTCGCGTTGAGGACGTTTCCCGCAAGGTCGAACTCTATGACGGCCTGGGATCGATCCATGGCCGCGACCTTGCCGGAAAATTCGGCGTCCCGGTTGCGGGCACGGGTGATGTCGGTCGCGAATTTCACGATTTTCAACACCGCCCCGTCGGCGCCGAAGACCGGGTTGTAGGAGGCTTGAATCCAAAATTCGCGCCCGACCTTGCCCACGCGTTTATAAACGCCGGAATCGTATTCGCCGCGTCCGAGCCGAAACCAGAAATCACGGTATTCCGACGTGAGCGCGAAGTCCGGGTCGCAAAACAAGCGGTGATGCCTGCCCTGGATCTCCGCCAGTTCATAGCCCGAGACGGCGAGGAAATTTTCATTCGCCCAGAGCACATTGCCCTTCAGATCAAATTCGATCACGGCCTGCACCCGGTTGATCGCATCCCAAAGCGAGCCGAGTTGCTTGAGCGTATTTTCGGGAGCCAAAGGCGCCGCGGCAGGTGGGGCAGGATCGCTCATGAAAAAACGGTGATTCAGTCACTGCCATCGACACACAACCGAGCATCCTTGAGCGGAGACTTTGGATTATTCCGAGGGTGCACGCCACAGGACGGCGCACCATGGATGCCGCGATTTGACTGCCCCGATAAAAACGGCCGCGCGCACGGCGGCGGCTTATCTCGGTAGCGAATCCCCGGCGGGCCCGCTGTCCCGCTCCACCGCCGCCGGCGTCTGCTCCAGCCGCACCTCGACGTCCAGCCCGTCGGGCGTCGCGCCGCGCGTGGGCGTGACTTTCAAGCGCAGCGGCCCCGCCTCCACCCGGCCGCTTTCGCCAAACGCGAGCACGAGCTCGGGGCCGGGCACCTTGCCGCCCACTTCGCCCGCATCGAGCGCGGCCGACACCTGGTTGTGTTCGTCCTCCAGCCACACCTCGCCGTGCTGCAGGGTGTTGGCCGCGTTGGTCGCCACGCTCTCCAGCCCCGCCGCGCGCCCGACCTCGTCGCCCAGGGTGCGAAAGGTGCTGGCGATGCGCACCACCTCGCGGCCGTCCACCTGCTCGATGCGCGGCTGCACGAAGGCATACACCCGCGTGCCGTCGGGCAACGCATACCCGCCCGTCACCACCACTTCGCCCGATACCAGCTCGGCCCGCACCGCCGCGCTCAACACATCCGCCGCCAGCGGTCGCCTCAGCTCCTCCAGATCTTCGCGGGTTCGCCCGAGTTCGCCATCCATCTCGGCCAGACGCGCGCGCAAGGCCTCCACCTCCGCCTCGCGGTCCGCCTTTTCGCGGGCCAGCCGCTCCACCGAGGCATAGACCAACGCGCTCGCATCCGGCGCGCGCACACCGGACGGCGACGCCACCGTGGGTGCGGCCACCGGCTCCGCACGTCGTGCCGCGCCGGACTCGCGCGCTGCGATGCGCCAGGTCGCCCAGCTCGCGGCCGCGCCGCCGAGCAGCGCGGCAAAAACCAGGGTCGCGATCCTCCGCGTTTTCACGCCGCAAACTTCCGCAGGTTTTTCAGCGCCACCTCGAACTCCTTGGGCAGGGGCGCGGTGATCGTCACCGGCTCGCGGGTCAGCGGATGCGTGATGGTGAGCACGCTGGCATGCAGCGCCAGGCGGGCGATCAGCGGGCGCTCCTCCTCGCGGCCCTTGTAGCCGCGTTTCAAATCCGACAGGCGCAGCTGCACGTCGGGCACGCCGTAGAAGGGATCGCCGAGGATGGGCGCGCCCGCCGCCGCGAGGTGCACGCGCAGCTGGTGCGTCCGGCCGGTGAGCGGCGAACACTCCACCCAGGCAAACGCGCGCCCCGCCCGGTCGTGAAAACGCTCCAAGGTGCGAAACACCGTCGTGCTCGCCTTGCCGCCACGGCGCTTGAACACCCGCATGCGCCCGGGCTGGGTCTCGTCCTCGCCGAGCGCGAGATCGACCGTGAACTCGTCCGGCAGCCGGCCCGCCTCGTCGCGCATAGGCCGCACCACTTTCATCGCCTGCTCCACCGGCGGCACGTAGCAGAGCGCGTGGTAGGTTTTCTTCGCCGTCTTGCCCTGAAATTGGCCCGACACGAAATCCAGCGAGACCTTGTCCTTCGTGCACAGCACCACGCCGGAGGTGTCGGCATCGAGCCGGTGCACGTTGGCCACATGGTCGCCGAGTCGCTCGTGCACCAAGGTCATCAGGTTGGCGCGGGTCTTGTCCCAGCGATCGGGCGCGATGAGCAGGCCGCTGGGTTTGTCGAAGGCCAGCAGGGCGTCGTCCTCGTGGAGAATCGGCGGAAGCATGGCCAACAAAGCGCAGCCCCGCCCCGCCCCTGCCAATCGCGAAATCACGCGCCCGCCCGCGTCCGCCCTCCTTCGGGCCGGTCAAGCGCCCCGCCCGCCGCCCCGGATTAACCTTGCGAGGACTTCCCTCCACGCGCCTTTTTCAGCGTGTCATCGGCCGGTCACGCCATGCTCAGCCCGACCCAGTCCCTGCTTCCTCTCCGCGCCGCCTGGTCGGGTGCGCGACGCGCTCGCGAGATTCAGGCGACCGGCCACGATCTCGCCTCCCAGCCCCGGCACCTCGCCCGGCTGCGCGCCGCCTTCGCCCGCACCGCCTACGGCCGCGATCATGGCATCGAGACGCACATGAGCGACC
>JALOTV010000395.1 GCA_025457685.1 Opitutaceae bacterium | reverse complement strand
TGATCGAGGGTGGGCGACTCGCCGGTGGTGCCGACGGGCACCAAGCCGTCGATCCCGGCCTTGATCTGGGCCTGCACCAGCTTGGCGAGGTCGTCGTAGGCGACGGCCTGCTGGCGAAACGGGGTGACGAGGGCGGTGATGGTGCCGGTGAACGGACGCTTTTTCATGAGGGTTTGTAAAACGATACCTTGCGCGGGATGGCATGGTTAAATACGCCCTGCGCAACGTTATTTCCCGCCGCCGCGCATGACCCCACACACCGAACTGTTTAATGATTTGCTAAAGCTCGCGGTGGACTCGGGTGCCAGCGACATCGTGATCAAATCGGGCAAGCCGGGCTACGTGCGGTTGTCCGGGCGGCTGAAGCCGGTGGACATGGATCCGATCGCGCACGACGAGGCGGAGGAATTCGTGGCGGAGCACGTGCCGAAGGTGTTCGCGCAAAACTGGATCGATTACGGGCAGGTGGACTTCGCCTATTATTCGCCGGAGGTGGGGCGTTTCCGTGTGAACGCGTTTCACCAGCGCGGCACGGTGAGCATGGTGTTTCGCCACATCAAAAGCACGGCGCCGAACTTCGAGCAGTTGGGACTCGATCCCGAGGCCATCCTGCCCCTCGCGAAATCGAAGGACGGCATCCTGCTCATTTGCGGCGCGACGGGATCGGGCAAGAGCTCGACCATGGCGGCGATGCTCAACTGGATAAACCAGAACCTGGATCGCCACATCATCACCTTGGAGGATCCGATCGAGTTTACCTTTCAGGACGACAAGTCGGTGTTTCAGCAGCGCGAGATCGGGCTGGACGTGCCCAACTTCGAATTGGCGATCAAGGCGGTGCTGCGCCAGAATCCGGACATCATCCTCATCGGCGAGATGCGCGATCGCGAGACCTTCGAGACCGCGATTTCGGCGGCCGAGACGGGACACCTCGTGCTATCGACCATGCATGCCGGCACGGTGGCGCAGGCGCTCACGCGCTTGTTTGAGTTTTTCCCGCCCGAGCAGCAGTTGCTGGCGCGCCGGCAGATCGCGAGTTCGCTGCGTGGCTTCGTCTGCCAGAAGTTGTTGCCCGCGCTCGAGGGTGGCGGGCGCGTGCCGGCCAACGAGATCCTCGCGGCGGACACGACGGTGCGAAACCTGATCCTCGAAGGGCACAACGAGAAGATTCAGGGGCTGCTGGAATCGGGCGCGGACACGGGGACCTTTTCGTTTAACAAGGACCTCTACCGGCTGGTGAAGGCGGGCAAGATCAGCAAGGCCGACGCGCTGCGCTTCTCGCCCAATCCCCAGGCGCTCGAGATGAACCTGAAGGGTATCTTCCTAAAGTCCTGAGCGGGGTGGCGACGAGGGGTGACTGCGGCGGCGGCCACGCGAGGTCGCGCGAGGTTTTCCTTCTTGGTTTTGGCGTGGGGCTGGCCTAGCGCTTGGCGCTTTCCAACCACTAACAGCACAGCACGCATAACATATGGCCACCGCACTCCTCTTCGCCGGTCAAGGCGCCCAAAAAGTGGGCATGGGCAAATCGCTTTACGAGAACTCCGCCACCGCGCGCGCCCTCTACGACGAGGCGGACCGGGTGCTGGGCTGGAGTCTCACTCGCGTGTGTTTCGAGGGGCCGGACGCGGAGCTCACCCAGACCAAGGTGTGCCAGCCGGCGCTCTTCGTGCACGGGATGGCCTTGCACGCGGTGCTGGCGGAGCAGGGCAAACTCGGCGACGTGTCGATGGCACTGGGGCTATCGCTGGGCGAGGTCACGGCCTACACGGCGGCGGGTGTGTTTGATTTTGCGACGGGGCTGCGCGTGGTGGCCGAGCGCGGCCGCCTTATGCAGGTCGCCTGCGAGCAATCGCTGGGTGGCATGGCGGCGATCATCGGCGAAGAGCGCGCGAAAGTCGCCGAGCTGTGCGCGGCCTTCGACATCGAGGCGGCGAATTTCAACGCGCCGGGTCAGATCATCGTGTCGGGCGAGAAGGCCAAGGTGGACGCGGCGGTGGCGGCGGCGAAAGATCACGGAATCAAGAAGGTCATCCCGCTGAACGTCGCCGGCGCCTACCACTCGCGCCTGATGGAGCCGGCCCGGGCGGCGTTTGCCGCGTTCCTGGATACGGTGACCTTTGCCGCGCCGAAGTTCACGGTGTTTACCAACACCACGGGGCAGGCGGTGAGCGCGCCCGGCGCGATCAAGGAGGCTTTGGTCAAGCAGGTGGTTTCGTCGGTGCTGTGGGAAGACTGCATGCGCGCGGCGGTGGCTAGCGGCGTGGCGGCGAACGGCGTCCCGCCCGCGTTTTTGGAACTCGGGCCCGGCGGCGTGCTCGCCGGTCTCGCCAAGCGCACGGACAAGGCCTGGGCGGTGCGCAGCGTGTCGGAGTTCGCCGACACGACGGCCTAAACGATACGACTTCGGGGTCAGCTTGCGGTGGCGGAAGAAAACTCCCGCCACCGCGGGACAAACTCATCCACGAAATCGTCCGCCACTCGGGCGAGGGTGGGGCAGCGCGAGCCCAGCTCCGCCGCCAGCGAGGTGACCGAGCCTTGGGCGG
>JALOTV010000098.1 GCA_025457685.1 Opitutaceae bacterium | reverse complement strand
AGCCCCGCTTGCCCGCCCCGCACGCTTGCCCCTCCGTCATTCGTCCTTCGTCATCCGCCTTTCGCGCTAGGCGCGGCCCACGTCATGTTCACCGATCTCGCCCAACTCGTCACCACGATCGCCCAGCGCGCCCGCGCGGCATCGCTCGTGCTCGCCAACACCCCTTCCGCCCGCAAGGACGCCACGCTGCTACGCCTCGCCGAGCTCCTCCCCGCCTCGGCCGCCGAGTTGCTCGCCGCCAACGCCCGCGACCTCGCCGACGCCGCCGCCAACGGCCTCGCCCCCGCGCAGATCGACCGTCTCACCCTCACGCCCGCCCGCCTCGCCCACCTCGCCGAATCCGTCCGTCAAGTCGCCTCCCTGCCCGATCCGGTCGGCGCCACCCTCGAGGACTGGACCCGCCCCAACGGCATCCGCATCCGCAAGCGCCGCGTGCCCATCGGCGTCATCGGCATCATCTACGAGGCCCGCCCCAACGTCACCATCGACTGCGCCGTGCTCTGCCTGAAGTCCGGCAACGCCGCCATTCTGCGCGGCGGCAAGGAGATCTTCCACACCAACACCGCCTTCGCCGCCCTGCTCACCCGCGCCCTCGCCGACACCGGCCTGCCCGCCGACGCCGTGCAGCTCATCCCCACCACCGACCGCGCCGCGCTCAACACCCTGCTGAAGCTGGACAACCTCATCCACTGCATCATCCCCCGCGGCGGCGAGTCCCTCATCCGCTTCGTCGCGCAAAACTCCACCATCCCGGTCATCAAGCACTACACCGGCGTCTGCTTCGTTTACGTGGACCGCGCCGCCGACCTCGCCATGGCCGAGCGCATCCTCGTCAACGCCAAGACCCAGCGCCCCGGCGTGTGCAATACCGCCGAGCAACTCCTCGTCCACGCCGACATCGCCGCCGAGGCCCTTCCCCGTCTCGCCGCCGCCCTCGCCGACAAGGGCGTGCAACTCCGCGCCGACTCCGCCTCGGCCCTCATCCTCGCCCGCGCCGATATCGCCCACGTCGCCGCCGCACCCGCCGACTACACCACCGAGTTTCTCGATCTCGTCATCGCGGTGCGCGTCGTGGAGTCACTCGACGAAGCCGTCGCCACCATTAACCGAGACGGCTCCGGTCACACCGACGCCATCATCACCGCCGACGCCGAGGCCGCCGCACGCTTCCAAGCCTCGGTGGACAGCTCTGTCGTGCCGTGGAACGCCTCCACGCGCTTCAACGACGGGTTCGAGTTCGGCTTTGGCGCCGAGATCGGCATCAGCACCGACCACCTCCATGCCCGCGGCCCCATGGGCCTAAACGAACTCTGCTCCTACAAATACCTGATCGACGGCACCGGCCAGGTCCGCGCCTGAGGCACCTGCCGCGATAGGTGAACCGCCTGGATCAGATACCCGGGCGGTCACGAGCGCGCGTCGCCGTCCGGCGCGGAGACCACCCGATCAAGGCCGGCGATAGGCCGACCCTGATCGGGCTCAGTAACGCACGCGCACCTGCGCGCCGCTTTGCTCCTGCAAAATCAGGTGCCGCGTCTCGGGCTCCACGCCGACAAAGCTAACCCCAAGGTTAGGCTCGATCACTTCGCCGGAGCGAATCAGGCGGCCGTTCACCAACGCGCGCGCCGGAGTGCCTTGGAACACGCCGCTCACGCTGAGCCCTTCCGCGTAGCGCACCAGCCGCGCGCTCGGCGGGGGCGGAGGCGGCGGCGCGACCTCGGTTTCCGGCACCGGCGGCGGTGTCACCGCCGTTACCCCGCCCGTCTGCCCGCCGCTATAGGCCTCGACTCCGCCGGTTTTCGCCACCGGCGTCGCCACCGGCTCGGTCTTGGCCTTGGCCTTCAACTGGGCTTCCAGCTCCGCCGGAGACACCGCACCCACGCCGGAGCGCTCAGGTGTTTCATTACCCGATAGGACCGCGTCCACCCGGCTCTGCTCGCCGCTGCGCGCCTCTGCGATTCCCTCCTTTGCGTTCGCCACCACTTTGCCTGGCAGCTCCGCCGCCTGCTCGAGTTTGCCCTTCACCTGCGCCGCGACATCGCCCGCTTTATCCGACCTCGTGAAAAACACATAGGCCCCGCCGAGCACGCCAGCGACGGCGATGAATCCAAACAGGAAAACCAACATATCCCGCTTGGGCTTGTGCGCTGGCTTAGCGGTCGCCCCACCCGGCCCGGCTGGAAGCGGCAAGGGCATGGGAGGCCGCGTCCCCGACGTGGGCATGGGCATCAGGGGATTTATCCCGATCGGCGCGCCGCCCTCCCCGCTGATCGGCACCGTGCCGGGCGGGCGGGCCGCCGCCGGATTTGCACTCGGCGGCGGAGGCGGCATGCCAGGAGAGGGCAGGCCGGGAAGCGGCATCAAAGGCGCGCCCGAACCAGGCGGGAAAAGGTCTTCCGGCATGCCCGAGGAATCGGCTACCGGCGGCGGGGCCACGGGCGGAAGTTTGGACCCCATGCGCAACTTGACCGCCGGGTGAGCATCGCCTGCGGGATGGCCCATGACTGCGGGCGGTGCGGGCGGCGGAGGAAAAGGCGGCGCAAACGGCGGCGCGGGCAGCGGGTTTTCACCGGAAGGAATCACCGCCGGAATCACGTCGATCTGCGGTTTTTTGAGCGTGGGCGCGGCGTGCGGGACCACCTCCTCGGTCGCACCATGTGTCACGGCTGCATCCGCAGGCGCGCCGACCGTGTCCGCCGCCAGAGTGGGCCGCCGCCTCAGCGAAACGGCGCCTCCCGTGCCGGCTGGCGCCGGCGGACGGCCTTCCGCATGAGGCACGGCATCGGCTCCCGCGCCTGCGCCCGACTCGGTTTGGGAATGAGGCGCGACGACCGACGGCGGGATCGTCGCCGCCCCCGGACCACCGGCCTCCCCCGTGGCGTTAGCCGGCTCGTTGGCGGGAGCGGCGCTGGACGGGGCGGGTGACGCGGAGGTGGGGCGCCTGAGGCGCAGGGGGGCGACTTCTTTGCCGGGCTCTTCGCTCATGGGTAAGTCTGCACACCTTGGGGTCACTGGCGTCGATGCTCAAAAACAAAAAACGACGCACCCAAAAGGTGCGTCGTCTTGAAGTTGTCCGGCGGTCGCGATGAATACGCCGCCTTTGCGTGTCGCTTAGTAACGACGGTCGCCGCGATCGCCGCGGTCGCCGCCGCCGAAGCCGCGACCACCACCGCCGCCGCCGCCGAAGCCGCGGCCACCGCCGCCGCCGCCGAAGCCACGGCCGCCGCCGCCACCGCCGAAGGAGCGACCAGCGCCCTCTTCCTTGGGACGGGCTTCGTTCACGGTGAGGGCGCGGCCGCCGAGGTCGGCGCCGTTCATCTTCTCAGCCGCGAGCTTGGCCTCTTCTTCGGAGCCCATGGTGACGAACGCGAAGCCGCGGGGGCGGCCGGTCATCTTGTCCATGGCGACGTAAACGTCGGTCACGGAGCCGAATTGGCCGAAGGCCGAGCGGAGCTCGTCTTCAGAGGTCTTGAAGGACATGTTGCCGACATACAGTTTGGAGTTGCTCATGATGTTTGAATTCGTCGCTGACGTGTCTCTGCCAGTCCGTTCCCGACTATCGGGTTTCAAATCATCTCTAGAGCCTAACTCTACTGACGACTCACCAGTTCCTGTCATCTAACGTTTCGCTAACGATCCGCCGACAAACGCCGGATTCGCCCTCCATGGCAAGGACAATTTAAACGGCCTGTTTTGCAACTCGCCGAAATACGGTGATTTTCACGCCTGATCAGCCCGCGACCAAAGCGCTTCCCGCGCCCGCCTGTCGCGCTTGGTGGGCCGCTCTCCACCGCCGGCCAGGATGTTCTGCACCCGCTGCTCGCGCGCGGCCGCCAACTCTTCCGCCGGCGTCTCATCCCGGACAAATTCACCGATCTTCGCCGCCGCCTGCCGGCCGCGCGGAGCGCCCTGCACCACCAGCTGCCTGGTCACCAGCCCCTGCCGCACCTCGATTCGCTGCCCCGGCCGCACTGTATGCGCCGCCTTGGCCGGACGCCCGTCCGCCGTCACCCGCCCCAGGCGACACGCCTCGGCCGCCTCCGCCCGCGTCTTAAACACGCGCACCGTCCACAACCATTTGTCCAGGCGGGCATCGGCAACGGCGTCGGAGCTTTCCACGTCCGTCGATTGCGCCCGGCACCGCTCCCGCGTAAAGACTGTTTTCGACCAGCCATGTTCGCACCGCTTTCCCGCTTCCTGCCGCGCCGCCCCGATCCCGCCGAGGCGAACCACGCCTTCGTCCGGGACGTGCGCATCACCCACCCTCGCGAACCGCGCAGCCGACGCTCCGAGCTCGTCCTCGCCATCGGCTGGGTGCTTGTTCTGGCCAAATCCGTGGTCGTCCACTGGGCCTGCCACGCCTACCAGGTTCCCTTCAACGCATGGTGGCTGGTCGGCCCCACCGTGGTCTTCGCCGCGCTCTGCACTTGGCTCTACTGGCGCAGGGATTAATTCCCTCGCATGCCTCACGTCCCCGGTCTCCGCAGTCCCTACGCCCGCGTCGGTCGCCTCGTCTATTTCGGGCGCATGCTCGACAAGATCCGCCTCCACGCCCGAGGCGAACTCCCCGCCTCCTACGTGGAAAATCTGGGCGACGCCAAACCCACCGTCTTCGACGGCCGCCTCTGCCGCTTTCTGCGCGTGCCCTTCGCCGAGATTCAAGCGCACGTCCTGGAAAACCCGTCCGCCTCCGACGCCGACATCCTCGCCTGGGCCGAACAAAAAGGCGGCCGCCGCACCGACGAGGAGTGCGAAATCTTCAGCGCATTCCTCTCCAAGCGCGGCTGGCGCGACTCCGGCTCGCCCATCCTCGCCCAACGCGCCGCCGAGCCCGCCGTGGCGGGACGCCCCATCGCCTGCATGTTCGATTACCTCGACTACGACGAAGGTCGCGACCCCGTCGCCACCCGCGCCTGGGAAGTGAAACCTGTCATCATCGTCGTCATAGGCGTGTCCGGCTCCGGCAAGACCACCCACGGACGCGCCCTCGCCAACGCCCTCGGATGGGCATTTGCGGACGCCGACGATTTCCATCCGCCGGCCAACATCGCCAAGATGTCCGAAGGCCGCCCGCTCGACGATGCCGACCGCGCACCCTGGCTCGCCGCGCTCCGCGCCGAGATCGAGCGCCACCTCGCCACCGACCGCCCCCTCGTGCTCGCCTGCTCCGCCCTCAGGCAGGCCTACCGCGACGCCCTCTGGGCGGATCGCCCGCGCATGCGCCTCGTCTTCCTCGATGGCCCCCGCGAGCTGCTCGCCTCCCGCCTCGCCGAGCGCTCGGGCCACTACATGCCGGCCGCATTGCTCGACAGCCAGCTCGCCACGCTCGAGCGCCCCTCCGACGCCGTCTGTATCAGTTTGGCGGATACGACGGCGGCCCAGATCGCCGCAGTCCGCGCCGCGCTCGGCCTTTAAGCGCCCGTCGTTCACACGCTACCGGGCCCGCCGCCGCCAAACCCCCGGCGTGCAGCCGTGCGCTCGGCGCAGATCCGCCGCCAGCCGCTGCGCGCTCGGGTAGCCCGCCTCGACGGCGACCACCGAGAGCTTCGCATCCGAGGCCAGCAAGAGACGTTCGACGCGCGCCAGCCGCACCCGTCGCCGCTCCTCGAGGATCCCGTGCCCGAGCGCCTGGATGAAACGCCGTTGCAAACCCGAGCGCGCCACACCGCAGGCCCGCGCGATCTCCGCCACCCGCGCGCCGGGATGCTCGCGCAGCAGCGCCGCCGCACGCGCCACGAGCGCATCGCCGCCGCCCAGCGTCTCGCTGCTCTGCCTCGCCACCACCCGGGCCCCCGGCAGCGCCACGAACTCGGCCGCGCCCCGCCGCGTCCCCCGCCGCCCGCGCGCGATCAGGTTCTCCAGCAAAGCAGCCGCCTCGTAGCCTATCTCGCGCGCCGGCAGCCGCACGCTGGAAAGCGGCGTGCGCTCAAACTCGACCCAGAAATCGTCGTCGCCCGCGCCCAGCACCGCGAGATCCTCCGGAACCCTCAGTCCGACATCCCGCGCCGTTCGCAGGATCGCCAAGGCGAGGTGGTCGAGCACCGCGAAAACCCCCGCCGGACGCTCCAGACGCCGCAGCGCCTCGCGCATCTCCTCGCGAACCGCGTCCGCCCCCATCTCCTGCGCCATCGTGCCGCCAAACACCACACTCGCCCGAGGCACTCCCGCCGCCTCCATCGCTTCGAGAAAGCCGCGGCGCCTGCCCTCGCTGTAACTCGCGCCGCCGCGCTGCCCCCAAAAAAGAAAACCGCGCAGGCCGCGCCCGAGGAGATGCTCGGCCGCGATCCGCCCGACCTCGCGGTCGTCTTGCGTGACCACCGGCAGGCGCGGCACGGCGAGCCCGTTCGAGACGTTGACCACCGGCACGGGCAAGGCCCTGAAAACCGCCTCGCGCACTGGGTCGTGAATCGCCGCCACGATGCCGCGCACGCCGTCGCGCGCCACCAGCGAGCGCAGGTCTCCTCCGGCCAGCTCCTGCGGCAGCCAGCGATCCACGAACTCCAGCCGCCCTCGCTCGAAGGCCCGCCGTCGCGCGCCCAGCATCGTCTCGCGAAAATACTCCTGATCCCCATCCACCACGAGCTGAACGCGCCACGGTCTTTTCACGCGACCAAGCCTTTCACGCTTGTGGCGAAAACGCACATTAAAATCGCGTTTTCGCCCATAGCCTCGTCTCGCCCTGCTAAGCCTTCGGACCTTCATCACGGCATTACTTCCATGCCCGCCCTTACCCTCGCCTCCGCCCGCTGGTCCTTCCGCGAAGCCTCCGCCAAAACCTCCGCCTGGCTGCCCGCCACGGTTCCCGGCTGCGTTCACACCGACCTCCTCCGCGCCGGCAAGATCCCCGACCCTTTCCACGGGACCAACGAGCTCTCGCTCCAGTGGATCGAGGAGCGCGACTGGGAATACCGCGCCGAGTTCACCGCGCCGCCCTCCCTCCTTGCAGAGGAGGTCGTCGAGCTTTGCGCCGACGGCCTCGACACCGTCGCCACCGTATTTCTCAACGGGAAAAAAATCGCCGCGACCGAGAACATGTTTGTCGCCTGGCGCTGGGACGTCCGCCGCCACCTGCGCGTGGGCAAGAACGAGCTTCGCGTGCTTTTCCGCAGCGCCCTCGACTACATCCGCCGCACCCGCGTCGATTTCACCCCGCCGCGCGAGTTCAACGATCCGGTGGGCAACTGCGTGCGCATCCGCAAACAGCAGTGTCAATTCGGCTGGGACTGGGGCCCTCGCTTCGTCACCGCCGGCGTGTGGCGCGACATCCGCCTTGAGGCCTGGTCGCGCAACCGTCTCGTGCACGTTTCGGTCGCGCAACATCATGCCAAGGGCGCCGTCTCCCTGGCGCTTTCGCCCGAACTCGTCCGCGCGGACTCCGCCGTCACCTACGACCTCACGCTCTCGATCGGCGGCACCGTGATCGTGCGCCTGGAGGAGGCCGCGCGTTCGGACCTCGCCCGTGTCGCGGTTCCCTCGCCACGCCTCTGGTGGCCCGCGGGCCAGGGCGAACAACCGCTCTACACGCTGGTCGTCGAGGCCCGCGACGCCGGCGGCCGTAGTTGCGGCGTCATTACGAAGCGTCTCGGCCTTCGCACGATCGTGATCGACCAGTCGCCCGACGCCGAGGGCAAGAGGTTCCGGTTCGTGGTCAACGATCGCCCGGTCTTCATCAAGGGCGCCAACTGGATCCCGGCGCACAGTTTCGTCGCCGCGCTCACCCGCGCGGACTTCGAGCGCGACCTGCGCGCCGCCGTCCTCGCCCACATGAACTGCGTGCGCCTCTGGGGAGGCGGCGTCTACGAAGGCGAGGATTTCTACGACCTGTGCGACGAGCTCGGCCTGCTCGTCTGGCACGACTTCATGTTCGCCTGCTCGCTCTACCCAAGCGACAGGCCCTTCCTCGCAAGCGTGCGCGACGAGGCCGCCTGCCAACTCCGCCGCCTCCACCACCGAGCCTGCATCGGCCTCTGGTGCGGCAACAACGAGCTCGTGCAGATCAACGGCAAGGAGCTGCGCGAGAGCGCCGCGCTCAAGGCCGGCTACGAGACGCTGTTTCACAAACTCCTGCCCGAGGCCGTCGCCGCCCACTCACCGCAGACCGCCTACTGGCCCAGCTCCGAGTGGCGCGGCACCTTCGAGAACGGCCACGAACACGGCGTGCGCGAGGGCGACACCCATTTCTGGGACGTCTGGCACGCGCGAAAACCGGTCAAGGACTACGAGCTTTACCATTTCCGCTTTTGCTCCGAGTTCGGCATGCAGAGCTACAGCTCGCCCGAGACCAACGCCACCTTCGCTCCCGCCGGCCACGACAACGTCTTCGGCCCCGTGATGGAGAACCACCAGAAGAACCGCGCCGGCAACCAGATCATCCTCGATTACGTGTCGCGCCGCTACCGCTTCCCCAAGTCGCAGGACGACCTCATCTACCTCTCGCAGCTCAACCAGGCCTATTGCATGCAGGTCGGCGTCGAACACTACCGCCGCACCATGCCGCACTGCATGGGCGCGATCTACTGGCAACTCAACGACTGCTGGCCCGTCGCCTCCTGGAGCTCGATCGAGTTCACCGGTCGATGGAAGGCCCTCCACCACGTCGCCCGCCGCTTCAACGCCCCCGCGCTCGTCTCCGCCCACGTGCCCGGCGACGAGGGGGCCCTCATCGGCAACTACCGGGTCAGTAACGTGCGCGAGGTCCACCTTTTCACCGTATACGACGCCCCTGCGCCCGCCGCCGGCCTGCTCCGCTGGGATCTCTTTCACCTCGACGGCCGCGTGCTCCTCTCCGGCAAGAAACGCGTCCGCCTGCGCCACAACGAGTCCGTGCGCCAGCACACGGTCGACCTCGCCAAGCCCCTCGCCGTCCACGGTCGCGACCAACTGTATCTCCGCATCGCGCTCAACGTGGAGGGCGCACTCGTCAGCGAGGACACCGTTTTCCTCACCCCACCGCGCTTCCTCGAGCTTCCTCGCGCGAAACCCCGAACCTCCCTCCGCCGCCTCGACGCCACCCGCGTCCTGCTCACCCTCGAGTCGGCCGTTTTCCAGCACCGCGTCGCACTCGATTTCCCCGGCCTCGCCCACACCGCGAGCGACAACTACCTCGAACTCTACCCACGCGAGAAAAAGCAGGTCGTCGTCACCTTCACCAAAGCCGTATCCTTGGAAAAAGCCCGCCGCCTCCTGCGCGTCCGCTCCCTCGTCGACAGCTACTAACCCGGCCATGGGCTAGCAATTGCATTGGGCGAGACCGCCGGCCATGGTGTGCGCCGAATGAACCTCGCCCGCCTCCCAGCCCTCACCCTCCTTGTGACGCTGCTTTGCGCCACCGCGTCCGCCTCCCGTGCCGAAATCGGCACTTGGACCAACCTCGACGGCCAGCAAATGGAGGCCGAATTCCAAGGCCGCCAAGGCGACCAGATCTCGTTCAAAAAGGCGGACGGCTCCCGCTACACTTATCCTTACGCGAAACTGGCCGAGGCGGATCGCGCCCGCATCGACGCCGCCATCGCGGCCGGTTTCACTCCGCCGCCCGAGCCCTCCGCCACGCCGCCGGCGCCGCCTCCCAAAGCCGGCACGGTGCCCGCCGCGCTGGCTGGAAAACTCGTCCAGGTCAAAGGCAGCCGGCTGGCACCAGTCCCACGCGACCAACTCACCCCGGTCCGCCACATCGCCTTTTACTACTCCGCGCAGTGGTGCCCGCCCTGCCGCGCCTTCACTCCGAC
>JALOTV010000394.1 GCA_025457685.1 Opitutaceae bacterium | reverse complement strand
CGCTGAACCGTGAACTGCGTGCGCACGACGAGCAAATCGCCGCGCACTTTCTCGTCCCCGAGCCGCGCGCCGAGCTTGTCAGGCAGGTGGGTGAAACTCACCGGCACGGTGATCTCCTTGCTCACGCCCTTGAGCGTCAGCGTGCCGACGAGATCCACCTCGGTCTTGGCGGCCTGCCTGCGCACCGCCGCCACCCGGCCCGCCTCGAACCGGATCGTCGGGTGCTTGGCCGCATCGAGCCAATTCTCCCCGAGCATGTGATCGCGCATGATCGCGTTGCCCACCGTGAGCGTGGATGCGTCGAGCACGATCACGCCCGACACCGTTTCCGGCGCGGCCGGATCATAGACGATTTTACCGCTGATTCCCGTGCTCGTGCCGGTGATGGACTCGAGGGGAGCGTCGAGCGAGAACTGCACGTTGTTCACCCCTTTCGGGTCGGTGAAATCAAAGGTCTGCGGCGCCGCGAAGGCGACGAGCGATGCGCCGGACGCGACGAGCGCGGCCGTGAATTGGCGAAGGATACGGGAGTTTGTGAGGTTCATGGGAAAAATTCGTTTTTATTGAGTGAATGATCGTTCAGCCGCGTCGGCCCGCTCGGCGCCCGGCCCACCAGCCGGCCGTCGCGACCGCCGCCGCCAAGCCGAGCCCGGCCGCCAACAGTTCCACGCCCGCCACAAAGGCCGGCTCGCGCACCGGATAATCGATGCCCGTGATCTCGTCGTGCTGCACCGTCACGCGACTCGTCTGGGTCCAGCCGAGATGCGCCCCCGTGCCGGCCCACAGGCTGAGCACCGCGAGCAGCACCGTCGCCGCCGCGATGCGAAGCGCCCGGGCGGCGCGGGATGAAACCAAAAGGGAGGTGAACGTCGTTTGCATGCCCACACCTTAACACCCGCCTCCGGCTCCGCCTACTGCGCGGAACGGCTTGCCGTCATGCGCCGCGCGCATACCCCTCTTCTGCACCGCATGGACCTCCAACTCCTCCGCGCCTTCCTCCTCGTCGTCGAGCACGGCAGCCTCAACCGCGCCGCCGAGCGCCTCCAGCTCGCCCAGTCCACCCTCACCCGCCGCATGCGCGCGCTCGAGCACGAGCTCGGCGGCCCGCTTTTCGAACGCGGCCCCTCCGGCGTCGCGCCCACCGCCGCCGGCCAATTGCTCGAGCGCCAACTGCGCCCGGTCCTTGCCGACCTCGACCGCGCCCTCGGCGAGGTCCGTAAACGCGCGCGCGGCCAGAGCGCCGAACTGCGCGTCGGCTACCTCATGTCCGCCGTGGCCGACTATTTAAACCCCGCTCTCGCCGCCCTCCGCCGCGCGCACCCCGAGGTCAAGGTGCGCATGCTCGATCTCTCGCCCGGCGAACAGATGGCCGCCCTGCGTCGCGGCGAGATCGACGTCGCCCTCATCGGCGCCACCGGCCGCCTGCTCTCCCGCGAATTCTACGTGCGCCGGCTCGCCCGCCTGCCCGTCCTCGTCGCCCTCGCCGAAACCCACCCGCTCGCCGCGCGCAAAAACCTGCGCTTCGCCGATCTCCGCGACGAACACTTCACACTTCGTGGGCGCGCCCGAATCCGACGTGCCCTGCCAGAACGGCTGGATCTCCCGCCTCGCGCGCCGCTCGGGCTTTCGCGCCCGCTTCGTCCAGGACGCCGACAGCCTCACCCACGGCCTGCTCCTCGTGGTCACCGAGGGAGCCGTGTCCTTGATTCCTGAATACGCCGTCGGCGTGCGCGTCCCGGGCGTGGTTTTCCGCCCGCTGCGCGACGCCGCCATTCACTGGGATCTGCTCGTCGCCTGGCAGCGCGGCAAGGCCACCGCCCCGGTCCGCGCCCTGCTCGACGCCCTGCCGGCCGCCTGATTTTCCGCCGCCTCAAAGCGCGGATGCGAAACCGTCCGCATCCGCGCGCGACTCTTACTCGATGCCGATGAGCTCGACTTCGAACACCAGCACCGAGCCCGCCGGGATCGCGCCCTGGGCGCGATTGCCGTAGGCCAGCTCGGCCGGGATGAAGAGCTTCCACTTCGCCCCGACCTGCATGAGCTGGAGGGCCTCGACCCAGCCGGGGATCACCCCGGTCACGGGAAACGAGATCGTCTCCCCGCGCTGCACCGAGCTGTCGAAAACCGTGCCGTCGATCAACGTGCCGTGGTAGTGCACCTCGACGCTCTGCTGCGGCGTGGGCTTCGCGCCCGCGCCCGCGCGCAGCACCTCGTATTGCAGGCCGCTCGCCGTGGTGACCACGCCCGGGCGCTTGGCGTTTTCGGCCAGGAACGATTTGCCCGCCTCGGCCTGCTTCGCCGCGCCCGCCGCCGCCGCCTGCTCGATGCGCGCTTGGGCCGCCTTGAACGCCGCCTGCAACTCCGCCTCGGCGATGCGCGGACGCGCCCCGCTCAGGCCGTCCTGCAGGCCGACCACGAAGGCGGCCAGATCGATCTCCACCCCGCCTTGCCGCGCGATGTTCGCGCCCACGTTCATCGCGATGCCGTAGCTCACGCGTTCATCGACGGTATTCAGGGAAATTTCTTCGGAGGACATGGTCTGGTGGGATTAGGATTGGCGTTGGCCCCGCCTCGCCTGCCACCGGGCCGGCTGCGCGGGAAAAGCCGCCACCCCACCTTGCCCCGCCACAAAGGCAACCCCTCACTCCGCCTCCGGACGTAAAAACTCCCGCCCGACACGCGCCCAGAACCCGCCGCGCTCGACTTTCACGCTCTCGCCGCTCGTGCTTCTGCCATCTATGTCCTACGTCGCCTCCCCCTCGCGCTACGCCAACCCGTCCTTCTTCGCCCGCTGCGGCCGCTCCGGCCTCCTCCTGCCGCGCATCTCGCTCGGCTTCTGGCACAACTTCGGGGGCGTCGACTCCTTTGAAAACGGCCGCGCCATCGTGCGCCGCGCCTTCGATCTCGGCGTCACCCACTTCGACCTCGCCAACAACTACGGCCCGCCCCCCGGCTCCGCCGAGGAGAACTTCGGCAAGATCCTCGCCCTCGACCTCGCCTCCTACCGCGACGAGATCATAATCACCACCAAGGCCGGCTACGGCATGCACCCCGGCCCCTATGGCGACTGGGGCTCGCGCAAATACCTGCTCTCCTCGCTCGACGCTTCGCTGCGCCGCATGCAGCTCGATTACGTCGATATCTTCTACCATCACCGCCCCGATCCCCACACCCCGCTGGAGGAGACCATGGGCGCGCTCGCCCACGCCGTCCGCTCCGGCAAGGCCCTCTACGTAGGGCTTTCCAACTACGACGCGCCCGGCACCGCCCGCGCCGCCAAGATCCTCCGCGAGCTCGGCGTGCCCGCCCTCATCCACCAGCCGGTCTACAACATGTTCAACCGCTGGATCGAGCCCGCCCTCCTCGACACCCTCGAGGCCGAGGGCATGGGCTGCATCCCGTTCTCCCCGCTTGCCCAGGGCCTGCTCACCAACCGCTACCTCGGCGGCATCCCCGCCGATTCCCGCGCCGCCAACGCCAACAGCCCATTCCTCAACGCCGACCGCGTCACTCCGGAGACCGTCGCCAAGGTCCAGAAGCTCGGCGCGCTCGCCCAGGAACGCGGTCAATCCCTCGCCCAGCTCGCCCTCGCCTGGGTGCTGCGCGATGCCCGCGTCACCACCGCCCTCATCGGCGCCAGCAAGACTTCCCAACTCGAGGACTGCGTCGGCGCCGCCGCCAACACCCGCTTCACCGCCGAGGAGCTCGCCCGCATCGACGCCATCCTCGCCTGATCCGCCCCGCTCGCGCGTGAACCTGGTCCTTTTCGAACCCGGCGAGCTCGACGCCCCCCTGCCCGCCGCCGATCCGCGCGCGCAACACATCCTCAAGGTGCTGCGCCGCGCCCCCGGCGACACCTTCGTCGCCGGCGTGGTGGACGGCCCGCTCGGCGACGCCACCTTGCGCGCCATCGATCCCGTCACCGGCGCGCTTCACCTCTCCTTCGCCGTCACGCAGTCGCCCCCTCCGCTTCCGCCCGTGACCCTGGTCGTCGGCCTGCCCCGCCCGCAGACCGCCCGCGATCTGCTGCGCGACGCCACCACGCTCGGGGTCTCGTGTATCCACTTTGTCAGGACAGAGCGCTCCGACCCCAACTACG
>JALOTV010000393.1 GCA_025457685.1 Opitutaceae bacterium | reverse complement strand
GCCGGCGTCATGGAGCTGCTCGCCCGCTCCGACACCGACCTGAAGGGCAAACACGTCGTCGTCCTCGGCCGCTCCCTCATCGTCGGCAAACCCGTCGCCCTGCTCGCCCTCCAGAAAAAAGCCGGCGCCAACGGCACCGTCACCATCTGCCACTCCGGCACCAAGGACGTCGCCGCCCTCACCCGCCTCGCCGACGTGCTCATCGCCGCCATCGGCAAGGCCGAGTTCGTCAAGGCCGACATGGTCAAACCCGGCGCCGTCGTCATCGACGTCGGCATCAACCGCGTGCCCGACGCCTCCAAGAAAACCGGTTACAAACTCGTCGGCGACGTGGACTTCGCGGGCGTCTCCCCGCTCGCGTCCAAGATCACCCCGGTCCCCGGCGGCGTGGGCCCCATGACCGTCTGCATGCTCATGCAAAACACTCTCAAGGCCCGCCGCCTCGCGGAAAACACGACGGAGCAGAAAAACTGAGCGGCGGACAAAAACCGACGCCCACACTCTTCAACCCCTCCGCCCTTTCAGCGTTTTCCTATTTCAGCTTTTCCGCGTTTTCCGCTCCGCCCCCATGTCCACTCAACCCAAAGTGCTCGTCGCGGATGACCAACCAGTGAACGTGCAGCTGCTCAAACGCGCCCTCGAGCGCGAGCAGATCACCGTCATCGCCGCCTACTCCGGTCAGGACGCCCTGGACTTGGTCGAGCGCGAGCGCCCCGACCTTATCCTGCTCGACGTCATGATGCCCGAGATGGACGGCATCGAGGTCTGCCAGCGCCTCCAGCAAAACAGCCGCCACAAAAACATTCCCGTCATCTTCATCACCGCCCGCAGCTCCAAGGAGGGGCGCCTCGCGGGTCTCGGCGTCGGCGCGGTGGACTACATCACCAAGCCCATCGACCTCGACGAGACCATCGCCCGCGTCCACACCCAGCTGCGCGTCGTCCAGGTCAACCGCGAGATGCTCGATCTCCAGCGCCGCCTCGAGGAGGCGCGCCGCGCCGCCTCCATCGGCGCCATCACCCAGGGCATCGCCCACAACCTGAATAACCTCCTCGGCGTCGTCCTCGGCTACCTCGACCTCATCAAGACCCACGCCGGCAAACCCGAGGTCGTCCGCTCCAACGCCGACAACCTCGACGCCGCCATCCAGCGCATCGTCGGCATCATCCGCCAGCTCACCTCGCTGGTCGTGAAATCGCGCCTGCCCACCATCCCCGTGCCGCTCGACCAGTTGATCGAAGGCACCCTCCGCCGCTTCCTCGCCGAACAGAACCACGCCGACCCCGTCCAGATCGACAACACCCTCGGCTCGCTCGCCGTGCATACCCACGTCGAAATGTTCGAGGACGCGCTAAACAAGGTCCTGATCAACGCTCGCGAGAGCTACGGCGAATCGCACGTCGGCCCCCGCCCCATCTCCGTCCGCGCCACCCTCCTGCCCGAAAATGGCCCCGAGGGCCGCGTGCTCTCCATCGAAGTTCGCGACCGGGGCCGCGGCATCGATCCCCTGGTCCGCGACCACATGTTCGAGCCTTTCATCAGCAGCAAAAACACCGTCGGCGTCGGCATGGGCCTCACCGTCGCCCGCCACTCCCTGCGCAACATGGGCGGCGACCTCGTCGTGGAGCCCCACCCCGAGGGCGGCGTCATCGCCATCCTCACCCACCCCGTCGAGCGCCGCAAACGCACGACCCTCCAGCACTAAACCCTCGCGCCTCCCGCCGGAGCGCCGCCCTCCCCGCGTTTCATGACCACCCATATCGCCTTTATCGGCGCCGGCCGCATGGCCTCCGCCATCATCGACGGCCTCATTAATCAAAAAGTCTGCGCCCCCGCCGCCATCGCCGTGCTTGGCGGCGCCGGCCCCAGCGCCTCCGCCCTCGCCGCCCGCACCGGCGTGCGCCTCGCCGCCGACCTGCCCGACCTCGTGCGCGATGCCGACCTCGTAGTCGTCGCCTTCAAACCCCAGCACCTCGCCGGCGCCGATCACCGCCTCGCCGAGCTCACCCGCGGCAAACTCGTCCTCTCCGTCCTCGCCGCCAAGACCCTCGCCCGCCTCGCCAAAACCTTTCCCCACGCCCGCAATCTGGTGCGCACCATGCCCAACACCCCCGCCGCCATAGGCGCGGGCGTCACCGGCTGGGCCGCCCTCCGCGCCCTCTCCGAAGCCGACCGCGCCACCGTCGTCGCCGTGCTCCGCGCCCTGGGCCGCGAGATCGAGCTTCCCGAGGATCAAATCGACGCACTCATGGCCGTCAGCGGCTGCGGCCCCGCCTTCGTGTTCGAGTTCACCGCCGCCCTCCGCGAGGCCGGCGTGGCCTGCGGGCTCGCCCCCGCCATCGCCGATCTGCTCGCCCGCGAGACCGTGGTCGGCGCCGCCAAGCTCATGGCCCACACCGGCACGGAGCCCGAGGAGCTGCGCAACCAGGTGACCTCGCCCAAGGGCACCACCTACGCCGGCCTGCAGGTCCTCGCCGCCCGCGATTTTCGCGGGCTGATGCGCGACACCGCCCTCGCCAGCAAGGCCCGCTCCGCCGAGCTCTCCGCCCAGGAGTAGCGCC
>JALOTV010000097.1 GCA_025457685.1 Opitutaceae bacterium | reverse complement strand
CGCATGCCGGAGCGCTTGGCCAAATCGACGATCGCCTTCGCGTCGAAGTCCACCGGGTTGAACTTGGCCGCGAGCGCCTTGTAGTCGGCGTCGGGGATCCGCATCTGGCGTTTGATCCACTCGCCGATGCCGTAAAAGGTGGTGCCGTCCCACTTGCCCTCAAGGCTCGAGTAGAGGCCCCAATGGATGAACATGCCGTAGTTGCCGTCGCGCAGGATGGCGGCGCGGGGATCGGTCGCCCAGTTGTCCGCGATGGAGACGGTTTTCATGTCGCCCCACATCTTGTCCATGCGCTCCTCGGCGAACGCCTTGCCGGCAAGCAGGGAGCCAAGGGCGAGCAGGGAAATGAGGGAGGATTTCTTGATTGATGTATGCATGGGGAAGGGAAAATCGGGCCGAGTTGCGGCGCTTAGCGTGAGATGCGCAGCACGCGCGCGGAAAACGGGGGCAACTCGAGATCGAGCGCGCCATCCGGCGCTGGCTCGTCACGGCCGGTCCATAGGTCGGTCACCGACGCGCCCGCAGGCACGTCCACGCGGTGTGACGCGACGGCGTCGGTCCAGTTGAAGAGAGCGATTTCCCGCGTGCCGTTGGCAAGGGTGCGCCGGCCGAGCTGGAAATGATCGTCGGAAAACTCCATCGCACGTCCGGGCGTCGCGAGGATTTCGCGCAGCACCCGAACGCGCTCCGCGGGGATTTGCGGCAGATGGTCGCCGGAGAACACCATGCCGCCCACCGCGTGGACGGACGCGGCATGCAGTTGAAACAGGGCCTCGTCGGGCGCGTCCGCGCGGGCGGGCAAGCCCTTGCGAATCCGCTGCTGGGTATTGTCGCAAAGCAGGATGCAGTCGGGATCGTTCCACCACAGCCGGCCGTTTTGCCAGAGACGTGCGAGATTCTCCCGCGCGCAGCCCAGCACCGCGTCGCGCGTGTTGTTGATATCGCCCGAGGTGCGCATGCCATCCACCAGACCGACCGACGGCCACATCGGAGCGTTGCACCCGAGGATAAACGCGTCGCCCGCGCCGCGCCGGATCGCCTCCATGCCTGCGCGGTAGGCCTCGATACGCGTCTTCGCGGCATCGTGCCTGCGGCCGCCGTGGATCGCGCCCCAGTAGTTGGCGTCGAGCTTGAAGTAGGTCACGCCCCACTCCTCGCGCAGAGTGTGGAAAAGAGTTTCCAAGTGGCGCGCGACCTCCGGGTGGGTGCCGTCGAGCACATACCAAGGACCGCGCCGCCAGCCGCCAAAGCCCACCGTGGAGGAGTTGAGCGGGAGGCCGTCCGGCCCCTTCACGAACCAATCGGGATGGTTCCTGAAAATCGCCGAGTCCTTTTCCGCGATGAAGGGCGCCACCCAAAGCGCGGGCTCGAAACCGGCGCGCTTGATCTCCTCCAGCACGCCGCGCACGTCGCCGCCGAAGGACGGGCCCGCCTCCAGCCAATCGCCCATGCGCGGCTGGAAACCATCGTCGATCTGCACGTAGCGCAGGCCCGGCAGATGTTTTTTGGCCCAGGCGAGATTTTCGCGCACGTCGGCGGCAGTCACGTCCTCATAAAATGAATACCACGAGCACCAGCCAATCGGCGGGGCATCGGAGGGCCGCACGCCATGCGCGGCGGCCAGGCGATCCGCGAGAGCGGCCAGACTCGAGGCGCGCGAGGCGGAGGTGCCGAGATAAAAATCCTCAAGCGGACGGCTCTCCCCAGGCGCGAGCGCAACGCCTTCAAGATCCTGATACACCCGCAGTCGGTCGGCGTTGAAACCGATGCGCCCGATAAAGGCGCGGCACGAAGCGAAGCCCAGCACAAGCACGTCTGCGCCGGCCGGACTCAGGGCAAGCGCTCCGGAAGCGGTGCGATAGCCCTCGGGTTCAGGGATGCGGTAGTGGGTGCGATCCGGATAAACCCCGAGGTCGGCAGGCCCGGCCAGCGTTCCGGTGATCTGGGCCAGCATCTGGAAACTCTCGCCGTAAACCGGCGTGTCGCCGGACAGGCCATGCTCGCCCTCGAAAAGCAGAGCGTCCCGCACGCTCACCGGAAGGGCGGATTGGTTTTCTATCCGTCCGCTCCACACCGCACCGCGCCAGGCGCCGACGATTTTCACCTCGGCAAGCGGTCGGCCATCTACGCCAAGCGCCGCCGGGGCAAACGCCCGCACACGCTCGGCGAGCGGATGCCCCGCGTCGGCGCGCGCGGAGAACGAAGCCCCCGCAAGTAGGGCGCAGGCGCAGATGCCGCGCATGACGCGCGCAAGGGAAACACGGAGAGGATGCGAAGAATCGGACACCGGTGACTTCGGGGGTGATGGGGAGCCGGAGAATACCGACGCGGCCGATGGCCAACAAGCTACCCAAACAGGTAGGTTGTCAGGGTGCCGCCGCTGCCGTAGCGTGGCCACGGTTCGCCGGATTGTTTTCCGCTCCGTCGCGCCTGCTCCGCCCCACCCCGTGCACATCCGCCCCCTTGCCCGACTTTTCCTCGCGTCGATCCTCGTCCTCGCTCTGGCCGCGCCCCTGCGCGTCGCGGCGGAGGAGCCCATCGAGTTGATCAAAGCGCAGGCCTCTTTCGCCACGTCGCCCGCGCGGTTGCCTGCGGTGATCAACGGCGTGGAGACCGGGCCGGACGGTTGGTCGGTGGCGCCGCGCATCGCGGAGACCCAGACCCTGATCGTCCGCGCCAAAAGACCGATCGCCGCGGCGGAGTTGGATCTTTCGCTCTTCTTTCTCTCCGGCCGCCCCAACGCCTCGATCGCCGATTTCGCGATCGACTACACCACCGACGCACAGCCCTCGTTTGCCGGCACATGGCGCCCCGTGGTGATCCAGCGCTTCGCGGCCGAGGTCGCGACCTTGCAACGCGTCGGCGAGGGCCGGCTGCGCGCCGAGCCCCTGCTGCCGCAGATGACCGGACGCATCCCCGACGACACCTATCGCGTGTCGGTGCTCATTCCGTCCGGCCAGGCCACGGGATTTCGCCTGCGCGCCTTTCCGGTCAAGCGACCGGGCGCGGGGGATCGCCTGCAAATGAGCTGGGCCCTCGCGCCCTACGATTTCGTGCTGACCGAGTTCAGGGTCGAGAATCGCCGGCGCACCAGCACGAACATCGCGCTCAACGCCGAGGCTCGCGCATCGCATCCTTTGTTCAACAAACTCCAGGCCTCGGCGCTCACCGACGGACTGCCCGCCACCATCGCGCATCCCGCCGAGCCGCACTTGGGCGATGCTTTTTATTTCGAAATCGACCTCGGGCGCTCGGTCCGGATCAACCACATCGGCCTGCGCAGTCGTGGAGACGGCTACACCGACCGGCTCAGCCGCGTGCGGGTGACAGTGTTCGAACATGCGCCCTCCGCCGAAGTCTCCTCGGTTTGGGATGGCGTGGTGCGCGCGGACGGCAGCGTGCCCGAGGCCGGCGCGGTCGATATCTTGCGCAGCTGGTCGGGCACCGGGACTTTCGAGGGACGCTATCTGCGCATCTCCTCCGACAACCCCGCGCCTCTCTCACCCCAGCTCGCCGAAGTGGAGGTTTACGAGGCGCGCACCCCGGAGCTGGTGGCGGCGCAGGCGGACTTCCAGCCCCTGCCGGTTTCTCCCCGGCTTGAGATTCCGCCGGGACGCCGCTGGATCACGCTGCAATTAAAAATCCCCCAGGTCGGCATGCCCCCGGGCGTCATCCTGCGCTGGCGCGTGCTGGGCGACACCGACACCTGGGTCGAGGCGCGCGACAGCGTGATCTCCTTTCCGCGCCCGCCCGCGGGCCGGACTTTTTTCTTCGAGGCCCAGGCCTGCCACAGTGATCGCGAGTGGGATCAGACCCTGCTCCGCGTGCCGATGTTCGCCCACCGCTACCTGTGGGAAACCCCGTGGTTTCTCTGGTCGCTGGGGGCGGTCTGCCTCGGGCTCGCCGTCGCCGCCGGCCGTCATTGGAGCCGGCTGCGCATGCGTCGGGAACTCGCCCTCGCCCGCGCCCGAGCCTCGGTGGCGGAGGAGCGCACCCGCATCGCGCGCGACCTCCACGACGACCTCGGGGCCAACCTCGCGCGAATCGGCATGCTGGCCGACCTCGCCGAGACCGACCTGCAGGACACGACCAAAGCCCGCGATCAGATCCGCAAGATCAACACCACCGCGCGCGAGCTCTGCGGCCAGCTCGACGCTGTCGTGTGGTCGGTCAACCCCGCCCATGACAACCTGGAGAGCGCCCTCGTTTATCTGCACAGCTACGCGGCCGACTACCTGGCGATGGCGGGCATTCGTTTCCAACTTCTCGAGTCCGAGGATCTCCCCCCGCTGCCCCTGGGTTCGACCCGGAGAAACCATCTTCTCATGATCGTGAAGGAAGCGCTGCACAACGTCGTCTCCCACTCGGGCGCGACCCTGGTTACCATGCAGGTGCGCGTCGCGGAAAACCGCCTCCATATCGACATCACCGACGACGGCCGCGGCCTGCCCCCCGCCGACGCGCTCAAGCCCGGCAACGGCCTCGACAACATGCGCAAGCGCGCCGCGCTGGCCGGCGGCACCTGCGATTTCTCCCCTGGACCGGAAGGCGCCGGCTTGCGCATCGCGCTCGCCTTTGCCCTCGACGACCAGCCCCCCTGCCCCACCCCGACCGCATCTTTTCCATGACCTCAGAAAACCCCATCACCGTCGCGCTGGTCGAGGATCAGCGCGGCCTGCGCGACTCGCTACAGGACATCTTCGCCCGCGTGCCGGGCATCCGCTGCGTGGCCGCCTACGCCAACGCCGAGCAGGCCATCGCCGGCCTGCCCTCGCTCGCGCCCAGGGTCGTGCTCATGGACATCAATCTGCCCGGCCTGGACGGCGTGGCCTGCGTGAAAGAGCTCAGCCCCCGCCTGCCCGACACGCTCTTCATCATGCTGACGGTGCAGGACAACACCTCGGCGGTGTTCAACTCGCTCGCCGCCGGCGCGTGCGGGTATCTGCGCAAACCCGTCACCGCCGCGCAGCTCGAGGAGGCGGTGCGCGAGGTCGTAGCCGGAGGCTCGCCCATGTCCGCGCCGATCGCGCGCCTCGTCGTCCGCGCCTTCAAAAACACGCCGCCCGCCGAGACCAAGGCCCAGCCGCCGCAAAACCTTAACCTCACCCCGCGCGAGCAGGAAGTGCTCGATCTGCTCGTCGCGGGCTTCGACTACAAGACCATCGCGGACAAGATGAAGGTCAGCATCCACACGGTGCATTTTCACATCCAGCACACCTACCGGAAACTCCAGGTGCGCTCGCGCGGCGAGGCCGTGGCTAAGGTGCGCGGCCTCTAACCCGAAATAAAAAAGGGGCCGGCGAATCGCCGGCCCCGGCGGGCGACACGACTTCAGACCTCGCGCGGATGGCGGCAGCGCAGCCCGTAGATCGCGATCACCACGAAGCAGAGGAAGGGCAGAAAAAACGACGCGCGCGTGGCGCTGAGCGCGGTGAATGACTGGTCCATGATCCAGCCCTGCATCGGAGGCATGAGGCAACCGCCGCCAATCGCCATGATGAGGCCGGCCGAGCCGAGCTTTGCGTCTTCGCCGAGTCCTTCCAGCGCGATGCCGTAGATGGTTGGGAACATGAGCGACATGCACGCCGAGACGCCGACCAGGCAGTAGAGTCCGGCCATGCCGGTGAGGAAAATCGTGCCGAGCACGAGCAGGCCTCCGCCGATGGAGAGCCCGAAGAGCAACCAGCCCGGGCTAAGATACTTTAGCAGGTAGGTGCAGATGAAGCGCGAGGAGACGAAGATCACCATCGCCACCATGTTGTAGCCCTGGGCGGTGGCGGCGGAGAGGCCGAGTTCGTTGACCGCATACTGGATGATGAAGGTCCAGCACATGATCTGCACGCCGACGTAGAACGCCTGGGCAACCACGCCCTCGATGTAGTGACGGTTGCGCGCCAGACGGCGCAGCGTGGGCAGGACGTTGAGGCTGCGGTCCTCCTCACCGGCGGTGACGGGCAGGCGGATGAGGGCAAACACGACCATCACGCCCAACACCACCAGACCCAGCACGGCGTAGGGGCCGACGATGACCGAGAGATCGGCGCGCTGCATCTCCGCGAAGGCGGCGGGGTCGGCCGCGCGCAGGGCCTGGCGCTCGGTTTCGTTGGCGACGTTGAGGTTCGCGAGGATCGCGGCCTTGGCCACGAACATGCCGGTGAGGGAGCCGAGCGGATTAAAGGCCTGGGCAAAATTGAGCCGGCGGGTGGCCGTGGCGGGATCACCCATGGAGAGCACGTAGGGGTTGGCGCTCGTTTCCAAAAACGACAGACCGCAAGTCATGATGAAGTAGGCGGCAAGAAAGGCCCAGAAGGCCATGAGGTAGCCCGAGGGAATAAAGAGCAGGCAGCCCACCGCGTAGAGCGCGAGGCCGGTGAGGATGCCGGCCTTGTAGGAGAAGCGCTTGATGAAAAGCGCGGCCGGGATGGCCATGAAACAGTAGCCGCCGTAGAACGCGGCCTGGACCAGCGAGCTCTCGAAATTCGAGATGAGCAGGATGTTTTTGAACGCCGCCACCATGGGATTGGTGATGTCGTTGGCGAAGCCCCAGAGCGCGAAGAGGCTGGTGACGAGAATGAACGGCAGCACATAGGCCGGTTCGAGGACGCGGGTGGTTTTCATGCGGGAAAAGCGGGAGGCAAAAAGAGGGGCGGCCGGCCAGATGGCGCAGGCGAGACGATGACGCAAAGCGCGACCAAAAAAGAACCATGCCGTGAGCGGAAAACCATCGGTGGGTATTGGCGGCAGGCGGCGGGTTAATCGGCGGTTACCCAGCGCAAGTTTCGGAACTGGGGCGCGGTGCCCTGCCAGGTGGCGCCGACATTCAGAACGGTGGAACCGGAGACGAGCCGGTCCGTGTCGCCGAGGCGAAGCTGCTTCAGACCGTTCCACGACGCGAGGGCGGCGCCAGTGGCGTTTTTGAAGTCGGCGGGCGTGAGGGAAATCTGTTCCCACATGCCGCCGACGAGCGAGACGACGGCGGCGTGACCATCGAGCGTGATTACGAGCTTGTTGGCGCGGTCGGCGCGCACGTCGAGCCGAAGGGCGGAAGCTCCGGCGGGCGCGGCCCACCGAGGGTCGCCGATCTTGCGGCTGGTGCGGGCCCAGTTGGACGGCGAATAGGTGAACCACTCCTTATCCCAGTCGGCGGCGAAGTCCTCGATCAGGCCGGGGGTGAGCGTCTCTTGGGCGATGTTGGCCTGCGCGAGCGCGGCGGCGTCGACCACCTCCAGCGGAGTCGAGAGCACGTAGGACGTGGCGGTGTATTTGCCGTAGTAGGGCCCGACGGCCGTCAGGGGCTGGAGCAGCGCGTAGGTCACGTTGGCAAAGGCGATGACGGGGCGGGTGGTGTCCCAGACCGGCAGCGGGGCGCTCCAGGCTCCGGCGCTTTGCGTGGCGTGGACATGACGCCAGAAACGCCCCTGCGAGAGCCGTTGCCGTTCGGCAACGGTGCCCGTGGTGGGGAGACCCTGCTGCGAGTAGTAGATATCGACGGCCTGGATGGTCTGCGAGGCGTCGAGCGTGACGCTCAGCGAGGCGGCGCGCGTCGTGGGGTTTAGCACGATCTGCGCGGCGGGATTGGCCGGCAGGGTGAAGGTGCCCTTCAGATATTGGTCCATCCACAGCATGCCCACGGCGGTGAAGGGCGCGGAGTTCTGGTGGTCCCAATGCGCTTCAAACGCGAGGGCGCGCGGTGTGGCGCCCAGCTCCTGGAGGGCGACGGGGATGTCGTCGATGCGACCGTGGAAATCGTTGGTCGGAATCTGGAGCATGACCGGTGCGCGGATGGCGGCGAGATTGGCCGAGTCGTTGAGCGTGCCGAGGAAGGGCGGGTTGGCGGCGCCGTCGTAGCGGTTGCTGATGCCGCCGCAGGAGGGCACGGCGGCCTTCACGCGCGCATCCGTGGCGGCGGTGAGCACGGTGATTTTCCCGCCCATGGAGTGGCCGTAGACGCCGAGCTTGGCGGGGTTAACCTCGGGCTGTTGCGCGAGGAAGGTGAGGGCGCGGCGCGCGGCGACGGTGGCGAGAAACCAGCCGGTGTTGCGCGGCGAATCCAGCACGTCGAGGGTCATGGGGCCGGCGCGTATCGAGGTGAAATCCTTCAGCGGGTCGCGGCCCGGCGCGTGGTAGCCGTCGACCGCGCCCCAGTCGGTGGTGAGGCGGTAGGCGGGATCGGAGGTCTGGTTGCTCCAGAAAAGCTGCACGGCGACCGGATCCACGTAGTAGTCGGGCTGAGCGTTGAGACGGCCGGCCCAGGCGATGGAGAGGGTGGCGTAGCCGCGCGGGGCGTTGGTCAGGGGGGCGTTGAAGTCGGCGAACTGGCCGCCGCCATGGATCTGCACGAGACCGGGCAGGTTTTGCTGGCCCTTGGGGAAGCCGTAGATGGCGGCGAGGCGCGCGACTTGGCCGCGAAAGACGCCGACGCGGAAACGCACGACGCGCAGGACCACGCCGTCCTGTTCCCACTGCTTGAGGATCTCGGTCTCAAGCGGCTCGGCGGCGGGATCGTAGCCGGCCCAGAGTCCGGCGAGCGTAGTTGGAACCTGGATACCGGTGATAACCGGGAAGGTTTCGCCCGCGCCGGACGGGGCGGCGTCCGCATTGCGCGCGGGGCGAAAGGAGGTGCCCGCGCCGCGCGTGGCGGGAGCGTCGTTTCCGCGCGAGGCGGAGCGGCAGCCCTGCGAAACCGTGCCCCAGCTGCCGCCGCGCTTCACGCGCAAGGTGCCGGTGGCGGGGCCGACGGGATCGGTGACCGCCGAGCCGGAGTAGGAACCGAACCAATCCCAGCACCACTCGGAGACGTTGCCCGAAACGTCGTGTAGCCCCCAGGCGTTGGGCGTGCGAGCGGCGACGGGGCGCGTCGTGTTGCCGCTGTTGCCGGCGAACCAGCCGATCTCGTTGAGGTTTGGATCGGCCGGCGCGCCGCCCAGAAGCGTGATCGCACCGTTGTGGTAAGCGGTGGAGGTGCCGGCGCGCGCGGCGTATTCCCACTCGGCCTCGGTGGGCAGGCGGTAGCCGTCGAGGCGCGGATTCCAGACGGGAAGGGTTTCGCCGGTGCGGTAGACGGAGCCGTCGGCGGCGTAGTAGGCGGGCGTGAGTCCTTCCTTCTCGCTGCGGGCATTGAGCCATTTCACGGCGTCGAACCAGTTCACGAAAGTCACCGGATCCAAGTCGGTGTTGGCGGTGGTGCCCGCGCTGCCTTTGCGACCTGCGGCGAGGTCGGAGTAGCCGTTGGCCAGCGCCCAGCCGCGCACCTCGCTCCATTGTTTCCAGGTCACCTCGGTGGTTTGGAGCAGAAAGGACCGCGTCAGCGTGACGGTGCGCGCAGCCTCCAGCGTGAGGCGGCCGGGCTCGGTTTCGGGACTGCCTTGGGAGAAGGTTCCGCTCGGCGCCGAGGCCATGCCCCCAAGCAAGGAGGCTTTGACCGAAACCACGGTGGAGGCGTGCGGGGTGGCGGGCCAGCCCTGGAGGGCGGCGTCCCACGCGATTTGCAGGCCGGCGCCGGAGCCGACACCCGCCCCATGCGCTCCGCCCGCCAAGAGACTGTGCGCGCGCACGCGCTCAAACGTCGCCCCGCCGTCCTTCGAGGCCTGCAACGCGACGATGGCGGACGCGCCTTCGGGCAGCGACAGCGAGTAGGTGACGTCAACCAACGTGGAGGCCGGTCTTTGCTGCGCGACCACGGACGAGACCACGGGCTGCGCCCCGAGTTCGCCGTGCGCGACGCAGGCCAGAAGCCCGCGCAAACCCCAGAGGCAAAGAAAGCGCGCCACGGTATTAATCGGCCGT
>JALOTV010000096.1 GCA_025457685.1 Opitutaceae bacterium | reverse complement strand
CCCCCACCCAGAGCACGCGGGTCTCGTCCGGACGGCCCATGAAATGCGCCACCCGCGCCGTCGCGGGCAGATCGAAATACAAGTAGACCTCGGATCTCCGCATGTGGGTGTGCGGCGGCATCGTGTTCCAGCAACTGCCCGGCTGCAGCCGTGTCACCCCCATCACCAGCTGGCAGCTGCGCACGCCCTTGGGGTGAACATACTGGCGGATGCGGCGGCGGTTGCCCTTCTCGACCATGCCCAGCTCCAGCTGGTTGGCCTGATCGGGTCGCACCAGCGTCGTGGGATACGCGGTGTGCGCCGGATAACTCACCAGATAAAACCGCGCCGGCTTCGCCGCATCGGTGCTTTCAAACACCACGCCTTCCACCCCTCGGCCGATGTAGAGCAGATCCTCGGTCGCCATTTCGTGGCGAACCCCGCCGGCCGTGACTGCCCCCGCGCCCCCAAGATTGATCACCCCCATCTCGCGCTGCTCCAGGAAAAATCGGCAACGCAGCTCGGGCGGCGCCTCAAGCCGCAAGGGCTCGGCCAACGGAATCGCCGCCCCCACCACCGCGCGATCCGGCTCGGTGGCCGTGAGCGTCACACGCCCGGGCACGAAAAGCTGCTCCAACAGGAAGCTCTTCCGCAAACCGGCCGTCCCGAGCGACGCATACTCGGACGAGGAGGCGTTGAAATGATAAGTGAAGGTGGTGCCCATGATGTTACCGGTATCTTTATGAAAACGGAGTAGTCTCCGAGGAAAAAAGTTCCCCTCCGCGAGCTACTCCAGGGGCGCGGTGGAGTCGCGAACCACCAGATTGCAATCGAGGGGCGGCGGTTGCGGTGCCTGGAAATCGGAGACGATTTGAGCCAGCAGGAGATTGGACGCCACCAAGCCGATGCGGCGTATGGGTTGGTGCACCGTGGTCAGCGCCGGCCAGTATTCCGCCGCCTCGGCCAGATCGTCGAAACCCACCACCGACACATCCTCCGGCACGCGCAGGCCTTCCGCCATCGCCGCCTGCATCACGCCCAGCGCCATGTCGTCGTTGGCCGCGAACACCGCGGTGGGGCGTCGCTTGGCCCGGAACAGCTTGGCTCCCGCTTCCCTGCCCGAGCGCATGGTGTAGTTGCCGGGCATGACCATCGATTCCTTCACCTCGAGACCGACATTTTCCATCGTCTCCCGGTAGCTCGCCAGACGTCGCTGCGCGCTCGATAGCATCTCCGGACCTCCGACGTAGGCGATGAGCTTGTGGCCATACCCGGCCAGGTGCTCGATCGCCATCCGCACGCCTTGCTCGTCGTCGGCCGTGATCGAGGCCACGCCGTGGCCCGGATCCACCTCGCCCACCACCACCAGCGGCACGCCCGATTCGGCCAGCGGCCGGATAAACTGGTCCGTCGTGTGGGGCGCCAAAATCACGAATCCGTCCACTTTGCGCTGCCGCCACACCCGCTCGAGTTTATCCCCCGATTCGAAATTCGGCGAAAGCATGTCGAACAACACCAGGTCGTGCGGGTGATTGCCCAGGCCGCGATTCAGGCCCTCCACCACGCGCTGAAAATAACGCGAACCAAGCAAACCCTCGAAGGGCGTCACCAAGCCGATGAAGTTCACCCGGTTGGACGAGAAGCTGCTGGCCTGCTGGTTGACCTCGTATTTCAACCGGGTCGCCTGCTTCAGCACCTTCTCCCGCAACGCCTCGCTCACCCCGGGCCGGCCGGCGAAAACGCGGGAAACCGTCATCTTGGTCGTCCCGCATAGCCGGGCGATCTCGGCCATCGTCACACTGCGGCGCGCATCTTTTAGCTTGGTTCTGGGAGCGATCACTTTGGTGGATTTTTTCGGGCGCATCGCACAAGGCATAAAGCCCTTAGCGCCCCCATTTCAATGCGTTGAAGCGCACTTGCTGCAAATAGGCGGGGTCGTAGCTCATCGCGAAGGGCCCCGCCACGGCCTCTCCGGCCACCGCGGAGATCTGCCAGGTGCGCTCGCCGCCGTCCTCCACCCCATGCCGCCAGGCGAGGGTCACTTGGTCGCCGCGACGCGCCAGCGAGAGCCACACCGGACTGCCCGCCTGCGTCCTCGCGACCGCCTCCTCCCGCATGCGCTGCCCGGCCTGATCCCGGCGCGAAATCACCACCTGCCCGTCGCGGAAAAGGTGCACCAAGGCGAAGGGCGCGTCGTCCGTCAGGCCGGCCCGGAGCATGAATCCAGTCTTGGCAAACCGGTGGCCGTCGGACGCGAACCGCACCCAGCCCGAAATCTCGAAATCACCCGACACCTGCCGCGAGGCGAAACCAAACTCGTCGCGCGGACCGTTCACATCGCGTCCGCCGCCCCATAGCGTCAGGCCGGTGTCATCCTCGCGCGCCGCCACCCTGGGATAAGCGTCGCCCACGTTTGTCAGCGTCCAGCCGGTCACCGGCCCACGCGGCGGCAATTCAGGGACGATCACCGACGGCAGCGCCACCACGGGCGCGATCGGCGCGGTCAACGCCTCGATGTGCGCGGTGTTTTCCGCATACTCCATGTCGCCGATCGCGCGGAAGTAGGCCTCGATTTCCCCGTCGCTCGCCGTCGTCAGATCAGGCGGTGACTTCGGGTGAAGGTTCTTCACCAGGCTCCACGGTTGATCGTCCGGCCCCGGTTTTCGGAGCTGCAATTTGTAGGTCCACATCGTCGCCGCCCAGCCCTCGGCCGCGTAGCGGTCATAATGCATGCGCAGCATCGCGGGGCCGCCCGCACTGATCAGCACCGGGTTGAACTCACCAACCAGAAACGGCACGTTCCACTCCCTGAGCAAACGGGCCCGGGCCGCGACCTTCAGCTCGAAGAATTTCGCCTTGTTGAACAGATCGGGCGAGTCGCCGTAGAGGCCAGGATAGAAATGCTCGGTGTAACCGACGTTGCGCCAGCCTCGGGCCGCGGGCGGTCCATAAAACTCGATGCCGCGAAACGTCCCGGCGACATAGATAAGTTTCTCGGGATCCGCCCGGCGCACCGCGCGCACCAGCTCGTCCATCGCCGCGATGAGCAACTCATCGTCGTGCGTCATGTTCATCTGGTTGAACGGTTCGTTCAACAGGTCGTAGGCCACCACCGCCGGATTATCGCGGTAACGCGCCGCGATCGCCTCCCAGATTCCCGCCGCGCGCTTCCGGTTCTCCGGTCGCCAGAATTCGTTGCGCCCCTGCTCGCCCGTCACGTGGTCCAGACTCTGCGCGCCGGGCGCGCCGTGCATGTCCACGATGGTGTAGAGCCCCTCCGCCGTCGCCATCGCGATCGCGCGGTCCAACCATCGAAAACCGCCCTCGCGCACCGTGCCTGGACGTGCCGGATCCTCCAGCATCGCGTAGTGGAAAGGCAGGCGCACCGAGTTAAAACCCCACCGGCGGATGTTTTTGAAATCACGCTGCTGCATCCAGCGCTCGCGGAAAATCTCCACCAGCTCGTCTCCGCGCTTCTCGCCGAAACGCTCGCGCAACAGCCGCACGGTCGAGACGTGGTCGGGAGGACCGTCCGGCCGCTTGTTGTCCATCATCCACTTCTCAAACAGGAACCAGTTGCCGAGGTTGATGCCCTTCAGCGTGTGCACCCGACCCTCCGCATCCACCAGATCGGCCCCGCGCACCGTCAGCGGCTTGAGCTCGGCCGGCAGCGACAAAGCGCCGAAAGAAAGCGCCACGCACACCAGCATCAATTTTTTGATCAGCCCGAAAACTTGGATCATTTCAGCGCCTCCAGCCGCGTTGGAAAAACTCGCTGTCCCCCTCCGTCGCGGCCCCGCGCACGAGTTCGCGATAGGCGGGCTCGGTCATCGTGGTCACATGGCCGTCCGCATAGGACACACTGATCGAAAATCCGCTTTGGCGATGCGGCCAATCCGCCGCCGGCCAGTCGCTCCAGATCGTTTCGAAGTAAAGCATCGCCCGCGCGGGATCGTTCGGCAGCGGATTGTTCGCCGCCATGAACGCGTTGTAGCGGTAGTGCGGCGAACCGTTGTTGTCCTGCACCAGGAAATCGCCCTTGCGACCGCCTTCGCGTCCTCGCGCCTCCTGGGTCGGACAGCGGAAGGGTTCGTAGTAACGGTTGCCGTTCTTGATGTAGCGGGAGAGGCCTTCGCGCAGGTAGACGTAGCGCGGACCGCCGGCCACGTTCCAGCCCGGCTGATCCCACTCGAAGGATCGCATCGCGGGGAACTTTCCGCGGTTGTCGTTCGCCGCCAGCAGGGTCGCCATCGTCACCTGCCGCAGATTGGAACGGCACGTCGAACCGCGCGCCGACTCGCGCACCCGACCGGTCACGGGGATGATGATTGCCGCCAGGATACCGATGATCGCGATGACGGTGAGGAGTTCGATCAGCGTGAATCCGTTCACGCGGCGCAAAGGGCGATGATTCATGGGGAGGGGAGATAACAGGGGTCCAACTCTGACTGACTCGCGCAAACAGACGTGAAAAATATTGACCGAGTCAAATAAAAAGTTACCGGTAACTTTTTGTCCAGGGTTATCCGCCCGGTCCAAGCGCGACCGACCGATCACCCAAAAACCTCCCCTTCAACCTATGACGACCATATCCCCCTTGAAATGGCAGGCCTGGCTCAGCGAGCAGCACGGCCCGAACAAACTCAAATCCCTGCCCGACGTGACCGCCGCCTCCCGCCAAGGTTTCTCCGGCGAATCCGTCTTCATCGATGCCCGCCACTCCTTCCAGGAAATCCTCGGCTTTGGCGGCGCCCTCACCGAAGCCGTCGCCCACACCCTCTACAAACTCCCCGAGGCCACCCGCGAAAAAATCCTGCGCGACTACTTCGACCCCGAGTCCGGCCACGGTTACGCCCTCTGCCGCGTCTCGATCAACAGCTGCGACTTCGCCCTCGGCAACTACGCCTGCGCCGAAAAGGACGGCGACCACGCGCTCACCACCTTCAACATCAAGCGCGACGAGCAGCAGATCATCCCGCTCCTCCGCCGCGCCATGGAAATCTCCAAGGGCCGCCTCCAGATCCTCGCCTCCCCGTGGAGCCCCCCCGCCTGGATGAAGACCAACGGCGCCATGAACGGCGGCGGTCGCCTCCGCGCCGATTGCCGCGCCGCCTGGGCCCTCCACTACGTCAAATTCATCCAGGCCTACGCCGCCGCCGGCGTCCCCGTCTGGGCCATCACCGTGCAAAACGAGCCCGACGCCTCCCAGCGCTGGGACTCCTGTCTCTACTCCGCCGAGGAGGAACGCGATTTCGTCCGCGACCACCTCGGGCCCGCTCTCGCAAAAGCCGGCCTCGGCCACGTCAAAATCATCATCTGGGACCACAACCGCGACCAGCTCGTCCACCGCGCCTCCGTCGTTTACTCCGACCCCGAGGCCAGCCGCTACGTCTGGGGCTCCGGCATGCACTGGTATGTCGCGGACAAGTTCGACAACGTCCGTCTCCACCACGACGCCTGGCCCGACAAGCACCTCATCTTCACCGAGGGCTGCCAGGAATGCGGCACCCACCTCGGCTCCTGGGCCGTCGGCGAGCGCTATGCCAAATCCATCATCGCCGACCTCAATCGCTGGACCGAGGGCTGGATCGACTGGAACCTCCTGCTGGACGAGTCGGGCGGCCCCAACCACGTGAGCAATCTCTGCAGCGCGCCGCTCATCATCGAGACCGCCAAGGGCATCGTGCATCAACACAGCTCCTGGTGGGTGCTCGGCCACTTCGGCCGCACCATCACGCCCGGCTCCAAGCGCCTCCTCTGCGCCACCACCCACGACGATCTCGAGGCCCTGGCCGCCCTGCGCCCCGACGGCCGTATCGGCGTGGTGCTGCTCAACGCCACCGACCGGCCGCGTCAGATCCGTATCGACACACCGGATACATCGGCCCTGCTGACCGTCCCCTCGCGTTCGATCCTGTCGCTGATCAGCGCCTGATCGCGCCCTGCTTGCGCGCCCCGCCCGAGCGGCGGGGCGCCTGCCTTGCGGCGCGCACGACGCGACGCGCCGGCGCGTCGCCGGCTCCCTCTTCACGCCCACCTCGCCCCCGCCCCTGCCATGTCTCTGTTCGCGCGTTTGCGCCAGGTTTACACCCTCACCACCCCGGCGGTCTGGATCCTTGCCGCGCTTGGCCTCATAGCCGCCGCGGTCGTCTTCTCGCGCCCGGCTTCGCGCCCGGAGGGACTCGTTTTCTGGCTGTTCTCCCGCAGCCACCAGGAGGCCTACCAGCCGGTCCTGAAAAAATGGAATGCCGCCCGGCCAACGCCCGCGAGCACCGTCACCGATCTCCTGCTCGACGGCGGCGCGCTGGAGCGCCGCCTGCTCTCCGGCTTCATGTCGGGCACGCCCGTCGCCGACCTCGTAGAGCTCGAACGGGGCATGGCCGGCCGCGCCTTCAGCGGTCCGGTCGAGGACATCGGCTTCGTCGATCTCACCGAACGTCTGCGCGAAGAGGGCCTCATGGACACGATCAACGCCCCGTCCTTCGGCCCGTGGACCAGCCGCGGCCGCATCTTCGGCCTGCCGCACGACGTCCATCCTGTGCTCCTCGCCTACCGGTCCGACATCGTGGAGGCAGCCGGCATCGATCTCTCCACCGTCGAGACTTGGGACGACTTTTTCCGGCTCATGCGCCCGCTCATGACCGACGAAAACGGCGACGGCCGCCCCGATCGCTACATCCTTAATTTCTGGGCCACCAACGGCGACGTCCTCGAGGCCATGGTGCTGCAGGCCGGCGGCGGCTTCTTCGATGACCACGATCGCCTCGCGCTCGACACCGAGATCAACGCCCGCGTCGTCGCCACCCTAGCCACCTGGACCGGCGGCCCGGGCCGCATCTCGGTGGACGCCCCCGAATTTTCCGCGCCGGGCAACACCCTTCGTCTTCGCGGCGTCGTGCTCGCCAGCATTATGCCCGACTGGCTCGCCGGCGTCTGGAAAATGGACCTCCCCGAGCTCGCCGGCAAAGTGAAGCTCATGCCCCTCCCCGCCTGGGAAAAAGGCGGCCGCCGCACCAGCGTCCAGGGCGGCACCATGCTTGGCATCTCGCGCCGCAGCGCCGATCCCGAGGCCGCCTGGGAATTTGCCAAGCGCCTCTACCTCGACCGCGAGACCCACGCCAAGTTCTTCGCTTCCACCACCATCATTCCGCCGGTGCGCTCGTCGTGGGATCATCCCGTCTTCGCCCGCCCCGATCCCTACTTCGGCGGCCAGCCCGTGGGAACCATGTTCATCGAGCAGGCCGCGCATGTCCCGCGTCGCGCCAGCTCACCCTACAACGCCCTCGCTCGCTCACGCCTCAACGACGTGCTGCTCGCGCTGGTCGCCCGCGTGAACCGCGAACAAATCACCGACCCCGAGGTGCTCCTGCCCGAGACTCGCCGCCTCCTCTCCGAGGCGCAGACCGCCGTGCAGACCCTCATCCATCGCAACGTCTTCCTCCGCACCGAAGCCCCATGAGCCACCCCGCCCCCGCCTCTCCGCCCGCCGCGCCGACGCCTCGCGGCCACTACCGCGCCGAGCCTCTCTGGGTGCCTTGGCTGTGCCTCGCTCCGTTCATCCTAACCACCGTCGTCTTCCTCGCGTGGCCGCTGCTTCAGTCCGTCTTGCTGGCCTTCAAGCAGACCTACGGCCCGCGCAACGCCGTCTGGGTCGGCCTGGAAAATTTCACCTTCCTCTTTCGCGACCCGCTCTTCTGGAAGGCCGTCGGCAACACCGCGCTCTTCGCGCTGGGCTCCGTCTTCGTGCAGCTCCCGCTGTCCCTCGGACTCGCCATGCTGCTCAATCGCCCCGGCCTGCGCGGGCGGGCGGTGTTTCGCCTCGTCTTCTTCGCCCCGTCGCTGGTCGGCCTCGTGTTCGTGGGCCTGCTTTTCAGCCTCATGTTCGCGCCGCGCACCGGGCTCGTGAACACCGTCCTGCACGGCGTGTTCCCCGCCTTCGATCCGGAGTTTCCCTGGCTGGAGGTTTACATCATGCCCGCGCTCATCCTCGCCGCGCTGTGGCTCTACGTGGGCTTCAACATGGTCTACTTCCTCGCCGCCCTGCAAAACGTTCCCGAGGAACTCCTCGAGGCCGCCTCGCTCGACGGCGCCGGCCCGTGGCAACGTTTCCGCCACGTCGTCCTGCCCGAGATCATCCCCATCGCGTCCTTTGTGGTGCTGATGTCCCTGCTCGGTTCGCTCCAGCTCTTCGAACTGCCTTTCGTCTTACTCAACGGCGGAGGCGGGCCCGACAACCGCGGCCTCACCGTCGTCATGTATCTCTACCAAACCGGCTTCATCACCGGCGACCTCGGCTACGCCAGCGCCATCGGCTGGGTCCTGGCCCTGGGCATGGCGATGTTCGCCTTCGCCCAGAAACGCTTCATCCGCCGTCACGAGGAAAACTAAGATGGACATCCCGCTCTCCCGCCGTCGCGCCCTCCTGCTCGGGCCCATCTACGTCGCCCTGACGTTTTGCGCCATCCTCACCCTGGTGCCCTTCGCCTGGCTGATCTGCGCCGCCTTCAAGACCAACGCCGACGTCTTCGCCCACAACTTTCTCCCCATGGGCGACGGCTTCCTCGGCGTCGCCTGGGATCGCCTCACCGTGGCCAACTTCGAGCGGCTCTTCACCGAGCTGGGCATAGGCCGCGCGATCGCCAACTCAGTCATGCTCTCCGCCGTCTCGGCGCTGGTGGCGACGTTCTTCTGCGCCTTGGGCGGCTACGCTCTGGCCAAGTTCAACTTCAAGGGACGCTCCTTCATCCTGTCCCTCGTCCTCGCCTCGCTCGTCATCCCCGGCTCCCTGCTCATGGCCCCGGGTTACAAGCTCATCCACGACCTCGGCCTGCTCGATACCTACGCCGGCCTGCTCCTCCCCGGCATCAGCCCTGCCTTCGGCATTTTCCTTTTCCGCCAGGCCATGGTCAACGCCGCCCCCACCGCTCTCATCGAGAGCGCCCGCATCGACGGCGCCGGCGAGCTCCGGATTTTCTTCACCATCATCCTGCCTCTCGTCCGCCCCATGGTCGGCGCCTACTTGATGATCACCTTCCTAGGCAGCTGGAACAACTTCATCGGCCCCCAGATCATCCTCCAGGATCCGTCCCGCTTTCCGCTCTCCGTGGCCATCAACCAGCTCCGCGGCATGTATGGCACCGACTACGGTCTCATCATGTCGGGCACCCTGGTCTCGATCGCCCCCGTCCTGGCCTTGTTCCTTCTGCTCCAGAAGGAATTCATCTCCGGCCTCACCTCGGGCGCGGTGAAGGGCTGAGCGCCCGTCCCGGAAAAAATCCAAAGCTTCGCGATTTTTTTGGAACTTTAATAAGTTACCGGTATCTTCTTTCACACCTCACCCGTGCGCAGGGTTGGTTCGTCTCTCGTGGGCTAGCTGATCGGCGCACGGTTTAATTTTTCCCATGCGCTCCCTCCGCTCCCTCGCCCTTCCCGGCCTCGCCTTCGCGTTCGCTCTCGCCTCTCCCATGTCCGCCGCCGCCGCCAACCTTCCGCCCCCCGCTCCCTCCCTCGACCTCGCCGGCGACTGGCGCTTCGCCCTCGATCCGCAGGACGCCGGCCTCTCCGCCAACTGGCAATCCACCACCCTCCCCGGCTCCATTCGCCTCCCCGGCTCCCTCCAAGATCAGGGCCTCGGCCTCCCCGTCACTGTCGACACCCCCTGGACCGCCAACGTCCAGGACCGCAGCTTCTGGACCGCCGACCACCACGCGCGCGACCGCCGCGAGGGCGACATCCGCATGCCCTGCTGGCTCACCCCCACCAACCACTACGCCGGCCCCGCCTGGTATCAGAAAACCATTACGCTGCCCGAGGCCTGG
>JALOTV010000392.1 GCA_025457685.1 Opitutaceae bacterium | reverse complement strand
GGAGGAGGGGTGGGACGAAACATGGAGCGGTCGTGTGGTTGCTGACGTTGACTGGGCGGTGAAATCAGGCGCGGCGTCCCCGCCACATCCGCAGGAGCAGACTCGCGACGCGGAGCTTGCGCGGCAGGAGTGCGGGGATGAGTCCGACGGCGGTGTTGAACCAGGGATTCGAGAAAAGCGTGCCGAGGGTGCCTTTGGCGGCGGCTGGAGGAGAACGCGTGTGTTTTCTCCAGATCAAGGTGAGCTCCACGCGGTCGCAGGCGCAGGCAAGGACCAGAAATTTTTTGCGCGCCTCACGGGCCGATGCGTTCAGCGCGGCGGGGGAGTCAGGAGCTCGTGGAGGCATTGGGAGTCTTTTTTGAACTGGTCGATGGTTTCGGGGAGAGGACGCCAGCTCCGGGCGCGTCTCAGGCATGCGCCGGCGGCGCCGGCGGCGAGCGCGCCTTGAACCGCGATGGCAGCGCCCACCGCAAGAAGCCGGTGGGGCGTGTCCCACCAGAGAGCGGCGATGAAAAGATTCACCGCGAATCCAGTGAGCAGCGCGGCGACGGCGCTGATGAGAAACAAGGCGGCGATGCCAGTCGCGTGCTCGCGGGCTTCGCCGAGTTCGAGCGTGGCCAGCTCGGCCCGATGATCGAGGCCGCGGAGCATAGCCGCGGCGCTCGAGGGGATGCGGGTCACGCCGGAAAAAATGCTGGAGGCGGAAGGCATGATGCTGACGGCGCGCGGCGCACGACGCTCAAGGCATGCGACGACCGATCAGCAGGCCGATGATCGCCCCGACGGCGACGGCGGTGCCGATGGCCTGGTAGGGATGGGTGCGGACGTAGTCGTCGGCTTCGCCGAGTTTCACCTGGGCGCAGGCTTTGGCGCGTTTGTAGACGCCGGAGCCCTTGTCCAGGGCATTGCGGAGGCGGTCACGGAGTTCGGCGACTTTTTCTTCGGCCATGTCGCCGGCGCCCGACAGGGCCATTTCGGCGTCTTGGAGCAGGGCGCGGAGATCTTCGGCGGCTTGGTTGGAGGCGGAGGCGGTTTCAGAGTTTGAGTTCATGTCGTGTATTCAGGTTTAGGATGAGCTTGGGTTGAGGATTGCTTCGCCCCGCCTCAGACGCGGCGGCGGAAAACGCTGATCGCGCCGGCGATCGCGCCCAGCGCCCCGAGGGCGATCAGCCACATGCTCTTGTCGGTCGGTGAGCCGGTGATGGCCTCGCTGACTTCGGAGCCGGCGGAATTGGCGGAATTGATCCCCCAGATGAGCAGAATGATGCCGACAACGAGGACGGCGACGGCGAATGGCTTGGGCATGGTGATGGAGTGTTGTTGGTGGTTGGACCCGATCCGAACGGGACCGAAGTCGATCCGGTGCGGACGGGTGGTGAATGTCCCGACTTTCGCAGTGCCCGTGCCACGCGCCGTCAGAAACGCTAAGCGCCTGCGGGTAAACGGCTAGACATGTGTGCTCGTTTTCCTGCGGCGGTTTCGCGGTGCACTCTGCAGCGGTGATCGCCGCGTCCGGAGTGCAGGGTGCAGCGGTTTTGACCGCCGAGGAAACCGCATTGCCAGCGGCGGCGCAGGATTGGAGTCTGGCGACTTTATGCCCTCGCACGCTCCGCGAATTTCCACGCCATTTTCTTCAACGCCGATCTGCGTCCTGTCCGTCCGCGCCAGCCATCCGAAGGAGGCCGGCCGATGAAAATCTACTTCATGGGCATCTGCGGCACGGCGATGGGAAACGCGGCGCTGCTGGCGCGGGCTGCCGGGCATGACGTGCTGGGCGCCGACACGGGCGTCTATCCGCCGATGAGCACCGTGCTCGCCGAGGCCGGCATCACGTTGCACGAAGGTTATGATCCGGTGCGGTTGCAAAGCCTCGCGCCCGACCTCGTCGTGATCGGCAACGCCCTGTCGCGCGGAAATCCGGAGGTGGAGTGGCTGCTCGACACCCGCGCGCTGGCGTTCACCTCGCTGCCGGCGCTGCTGCATGAGTCGGTGCTCAAGACGCGCAAAAACATCGTGGTGGCGGGCACGCACGGAAAGACCACGACGACGGCGCTGACGGCGTTCCTACTCCGGGAAAACGGACGCGACCCCGGCTTCCTGATCGGCGGCGTGCCCGTCGATCCCCCGGTGGGCAATCACCTCGGCGCGGCGGCGGATCCGTTCGTGATCGAGGGCGACGAATACGACAGCGCGTTTTTCGACAAGCGCAGCAAATTCATCCACTACGCGCCCCATGTCGCGGTGTTGAACAACCTGGAGTTCGATCATGCCGACATCTTTCGCGACCTCGCGGATGTGCAGCGCACCTTCAGCCACCTCACGCGCATCGTGCCTCGCAGCGGCTGGATCGTGATGAACGGCGACGACGAAAATCTGCGTTCGCTCGGGCCGCTGCCCTGGACGCGTGTGGTCAAAGTCGGCACCGGCGAGACAAACGACGTGCGCATCGGCGCGTTCGCGGAGGATGCCGCGGGCGCCGCGTTCACGCTGCTGTGGAAGGGGCGGGTGTGGGCCGACGTGCATTGGAACTGCCCCGGTCTCTACAACGCCCGCAACGCCGCCATGGCC
>JALOTV010000391.1 GCA_025457685.1 Opitutaceae bacterium | reverse complement strand
GTAGATGGCTTTTTTGGCGGCGATGGCTTTGCGCACGCCCTCGGCGCGGCGGTCGGTGGTCTGCGAGTCGAAGTAGATCTGGTTGAACGGATCTTTCAGGCAGGCGTCGAGGTCGGTGGAGACACGAGTGACGCCGTGGGCTTTGGCGAGGGCCTGGAGTTTGTCGAGGTTGCGGCCGACGAGGATGGGGTCGGGCATGATGACGTCGCCATTGGCGAGGCGCACGCCGCCTTGTTTGCGGATGGCGAGGATGGAGCGGATCAGGTGCTGATTCGTGCCCATGCGTCCGGTGACGCCGTTCATGATGATGCCGAGGGTGTGTTCTTTCATGTGTGGAAGGTAGGAAGGTGCGAAGGTGAGAAGGTGCGGAGGTGGGCGGGGCGGTTGGATTTTGGGTAGGGCCGCCTCGCCGAGGCCGGCCGGGATTGGGGATTTCGGTCCAGTGATCTGTGTGCGGTCGTGAAGAGTTTCGTTTTTGGCGGGAGTTGATGTGCGGCCGGGCTCGGCGAGCCGGCCCTACCCGACGGAAATCGGCGGTGGGCTAGGAGTAGTTGAGATAGGCGGCTTTGATGTTTTCGAGGAACTGGGCCTGGTCGCCGGACCAGAGGCGGTTGCTGAAAATTTCGATTTCGTTGAAACCGCGGAAACCGGCTTCCTCGGCCCAGCCGCGGATCTGGCGGATCGGGATGCAGCCTTCGCCCATCAGGCCGCGGTCATTGAGAAAATCCGTCGTGGGCGTGCGCCAGTCGCAGATGTGAAACGCGAAGAGCGTGCCTTCGCGTCCACTGGCTTTGAGCTCGGTTTCGAGGGTGTCGTCCCACCAAAGATGATACACGTCGGCGGCGATGCCGACATAAGGCGAGGCGAGTTCGCGGCACATGGCGCGCGCCTGCGACATCGTGTTCACGGCGGAGCGGTCGTTGGCGTACATCGGATGCAGGGGCTCGATGGCGAGTTTCACGCCGGCGGCTTGCGCGTGCGGCAGGACGGCGGCGATGCCGGCGGTGATCTGGCGGCGGGATTCGACGAGCGACTGGCCGGGCACGGCGCCGCAGACGAGCACGATCATGGGCGCGCCGAGCGCGGCGGCTTCGTCGATGCAGCGGCGGTTTTCGTCGATGGCTTTGGCGCGGTCGGCGGCACCGAGGGCGGGAAAAAATCCGCCGCGACAGAGGGAGACGATGCTCAGGCCGTGGTCGCGGATGAGGCGGCCGGAGGCGGTGACGTCGCGGCCTTCGAGAGCCTGCCGCCAGACGGTGATGCCTTTCACGCCCGCGGCGGCGTAGCGCGGCACGGCCTCATCGAGCGACCACGGTTTCGTGGTGATCGTGTGGATGCAGAGGCGGGAGAAGTCAGTGAGCGCAGCGGCGGGCATGGGAAAGGCTGAAAGCTGAAGGCTGAATGGCTGAAATTCGGAAGGTGGAGCGCGATCTCCGAGCGCGCTGGCTGGAGGCTTATGGATTTTATAGGGGAGGCAGGCGTCGAAGGGGGCGCGATGTAGGCCGGATCGGAGGGGTTTATCGTTCTCGTTCTCTTACTCGTACTCGTTCTCGGGTTTGCTCGACTGAATTTCGGAGGAGAGAACGAGTAGGAGTACGAGAACGATTGCGGAGGGTGGAATTAGTAGCCGAAGAAGGTGTAGTCTTTGCCGTCGGCGATGCGTTGGAGGAGGAGGGCGAGTTCGCGGGCGTGATAATCGCCCCACATGCAGGCTTCGCCGCACGGAACCTTGCGGCCTTTCGGGATGTGGTCCCAGCCATTGGGACGGTGATAAACGGAATGCAGGAGCAGGCCTTGGTGTTTCTCGTCGCCCGAGGTGTAGGTTTCGCTGAAGAGCGTTTTCGCCACGGTGAGACCGGCGGTGAAATAGCGGGCGCCGTCTTTGGGTTGTTTCTTGGTTTTGAGGTAGCGGCCGAGGCGGATCAGGCCTTGCGCGGCAATGGCGGCGGCGGAGCTGTCGACGGGCTCATGGTCGTTGAAGGGCTCGGCGGGGCGGTCGAGGTAGTTGCCCATCTGGGCGAGGCCGGGTGCGCCGGTGTCCCAGTAGGGAATGCCGTCCGTCGGGGTGTGTTCGAGGTAGAAATCGGCGGTGGCGCGGGCGGTCTCGAGGAAGCGGGCGAGGATCTTCGCCTTGGTGCCGAAGGGCTTGAACTCGGCTTCGGGCAGCGTATCCAAAAATTCGAGCTGCTCGGCGTAGCCACAGAGCACCCAGGCGAGGCCGCGCGTCCAGGTCGTGAAGGGCGAGTAGCCTTGCTGCGAGCTGGGGCAGCGGTAGGAGCCGTCGTTGAGGTTGAAGATGGATTCGTGGACGACGCGGCCGCGCAGGTCGTAGGCGTCGCGGCCCTGGCCGAAGTAGACGTTGTAGCGGGCGGTGGTCTCAGCGTGTTGGAAGAGGCGCCCGAGGAGGTTGATGCGGCGGTCGCGTTCGCCCATGAGCACGTGGCCGAGGCGGTGGGAGAGGGCGAGGGCGCGCAACGAGCGGATGGTGTCGGCGAAGAGCGAGTGCGGGCCGTTGAAGGAGTGGATGTAGCCGAGGCCGTCGGGGAGCTCGGTCCAGCGGGCGGCCTGGACGGC
>JALOTV010000390.1 GCA_025457685.1 Opitutaceae bacterium | reverse complement strand
TTTCCTTCTTGGCCTCGATCACGCCGACGGGTTGGCCGTCGATGAAAAGGACGTAGTCGGCGGGGCCGGTGTCGGTGGTGTATTCGCGGACGGCCTGGCCCTCGCCCGCGGAGAAGTTGATGGCGTCCTTGGCCTGCACGGCCCAACCCGAAGCCCGGAGCTGCGCGTCGATGGCGTCGCGGGCGATTTGCTCGGGGTTTTGGTTGGGCGACATGGGCGGTGTTGAGTAGGTTTTCTTACGAGGGACGCACGTGGCGCAAGCGTTCGCCACGATGCGGTGGCAAGAGAAGTGGCGGAATGGGGCGAGTTTTGCCTTTGCGGCGGGGCGGGGTGGGCGCTTTTGCTCCAAGGTTCATGTCTTCCTCCGGTATCGTTCATCTCGTCGGCGCGGGTCCTGGTGACCTCGGCCTCGTCACCTTTCGCGCGAAGGAGCTCATCTCCGCCGCCGACGTGCTCGTTTACGATTACCTCGTCCATCCCGAGCTCGTGAAGTGGTGCCGGCCGGAGTGCGAAGTCTTCTACGTCGGCAAAAAGGCGGGCTTTCATTCCGTGCCGCAAGAGGAGATCGAGGCCCTGCTCGTCACCCACGCGCAGGCGGGCAAAAAGGTCGTGCGGCTCAAGGGCGGCGATCCCTACATCTTCGGCCGCGGCGGCGAAGAGGCGCGCACCCTCGCCAAGGCTGGCGTGACCTTCGAGGTGGTGCCGGGCGTGACGGCGGCCATCGCGGCCGGCGCCTACGCCGGCATACCGCTGACCTACCGCAACCTGAGCACCTCGCTGGTGCTGCTCACCGGCCACGAGGACCCGACGAAGAAGGAAACCCAGGTGGATTGGCGCAGCTATGGCGCGCTGAAAAACGCCACCCTCGCCATCTACATGGGCATGGGCCGGCTGGAGTTTATCCTCGCCGAGCTGCAGGCGGGCGGACTCGCGCCGGACACACCGGCCGCCGTGGTCCAGTGGGCCTCGCTCGGTCGGCAGCGCAGCGTCACCGGCACGGTGGCGGATCTGGCGAAGCGGGTGGCGGAGGCGAAGCTCGCCGCGCCGGCGATCATCTTTGTCGGCGAGGTGGTGCGCGACCACGAGGCGATCGACTGGTTCGAGCACTTGCCGCTATTTGGCCGTCGGGTGGCGATCACGCGCACGCGCGACCAGAACAGCGAGCTGCGGGAAAAACTCGAGGCGCTCGGCGCGGAGGTGCTCGAGCTGCCGCTCATCACCATCTCGAAGAACGTGGATAAACACGGCTTCGTCGAGATCCTGGCCGAGCTCGGCAGTTACGACTGGATCGTTTTCACCAGCGCCAACGGCGTGCGGTATTTCTTCGAAGAGTTTTTGCGCGGGTTTAAAGACATCCGCGCGCTCGGCCTGCTGCGCTTCGCGTGCGTGGGCAAGGCGACCGCCCGCGAGATCGAGAAGCACCACATCCGGGTGGAGTGCATGCCGGAGACCGCCACCGGCGCGTCGTTGGCCGACGCCCTGATCGAGACCGGCAGCCTCGACAGCGCCAAGGTCATCGTGGTGACCGGCAACCTCAACCGCGACAAGCTGGTGAAGAAGCTCGAAGCCGCGCGCGCCATCGTGGACCGCATGGCGCTCTACCAGACGGAAAAAAACGACCTCACCCACGATCCGGTGGCGGACGATTTTCGCCAGCACGGCGCGGACGCCATCCTGTTCGCCAGCTCCTCGGCGGCGGAGAGTTTTTATGCCCAGGGCAAGGCGTTGCGCTTGGCCGACGGGGCTAAACAGCCGTTGGTCGGCAGCATCGGCGAGCAGACCACGGAGACCCTCACCGAGCAGGGCATGCCGCCTGATTTCGTGGCGGCCAAGCCGAGCCTCGACGCGCTCATCGCGGCGCTGACGCAGCGTCTGGCCAAGGGCTGAACGCCTCGCGCGGTGCGCGAGATGGGCGTGGCCGCGCGGCCGGTTTGGCGGGCTCAGCAGAAGCGGCGGCTGCGGAGCCAGTCCGCGCACACCGTATCCCAGGCCGGCGCTCCCTTGCCGGCGGCGGGCAGGCCGAGGCCGTGGGCGCCGTGTTCAAACACGTGCAGCGCGAAAGGCACGCCGGCGCGGCGAAGCGCGGAGGCGAAAAGCAGGGCGTTCTCCACCGGCACGGCGGCATCGGCCGCGGTGTGCCAGATGAAGCAGGGCGGCGTCTGGGCGGTGACCTGGGTCTCGTTGGAAAGCAGATGCACCAGATCGGCGGGCGGCGTGGGGCCGAGCAGGTTTTGTTTGGAGCCGGCGTGGGTAAACGCGTCCGAAAACGTGATCACAGGATAGCAAAGGATACCGACATCGGGGCGGGAGCTTTCGCGCTCGACCGCGTCGGCGTGGTCGGGCGAGCCCGCATCGAAGTGTGTGAGCAGAGTGGTGGCGAGGTGCCCGCCGGCGGACGAGCCCATGATGCCCACGCGAGCGGGATCGAGGCCTTCTTTGCGTGCGAGCGCGCGCACGGTGCGAAGGGCGCGGGCGGCGTCGTGCAGCATGACCGGATGGCGGTAGCCGGCGGTGCCCAAACGATAACGAAGCACAAAGCAGGTGACGCCCAGGCCGGCGAGCCACTGCGCGTAGCC
>JALOTV010000389.1 GCA_025457685.1 Opitutaceae bacterium | reverse complement strand
GCCCTCGGCATTGGGAAACGCGACCCATTCGCCGCGCTTCACGGCGGAGAAATCGCGGCCGAAAAGAACGCGGCGCGCCTGGCCGTGGGCGTTGAGCTGAAACCAGGCGTTGCGGGCGATGCCGGCGGCGGCGAAGTCCGCAGGCTGGGCATCGAGGGCGACATTGCCGAAGCCGGCGGTGACCTCGGTCACGCGGGTGGTGAAGCCGCGGCGGTCTTCGTCGAAGACGACCTGGGAGGGGCCCGGCTGGGGCTCCTGCGTCACGTCGAAAAACTCCTGCGGCGAGGCGGGTGCGGGCAGGCTGCTACGGCCTTGTTCGAGCCAGGTATTCAGGATGCGGATCGCGGCGAGGCGCTCGCGCTGGTTGACGTTGACGTGTCCGTCCCGGTTGACGCGCAGCAGCACCGGCGCCACGGGGCGCATCTCCTGCGGGAGCTGCGCGGGCGGGCGGACGTAGTTTTTCGGGCCTTCGATTTCGCTGCGGTTGGTGAGGAACAGCAGGGGGATCTGCGTGCCGAAGGTGAGGCCGAGGGTGCCGCCCGGCTCGCGTGCGTCCAATGCGGCGCCGATGGCGACGGCTCCGTGGTACCACGGGGGATTTTCCGGCGGGCGCTCGGCGATCAGCGTGACGATGAGTCCGCCCATGGATTCGCCCTCGAGGTAAACGCGCTTGGGCGGGCCGTAGGTTTTGGCGATGTGGGCGCGCAGGTTGTCGAGATCGGCGATGGCGTCGGCGATGATCATGCCGTTGCGGCGATAGCTGGTTTTGGCGACGATCCACCCTTCGTCACGGAGGGTTTTGTAGGCGAAGTGCGCGGGATTGAGATCGGCCACGAGCGGCGCGCTTTCGCCGCGGTAGCCGTGGGCCAGGAGCAGGAGGAAACCATTCCAGCGCGCCGGGCGGGCGATGGCGTAGCGCGCGCCCTCGATTTCGCCTTCCTCCAGTTCGGATGCGACGAGGCAGGGCAGGGCGGCCAAGAGGAAAAGCAGGGGAAAAAGGCGTCGCATGCGAGGAGAGGGCATCCGCCGAAAAAACCGGCGCGGGCCGGGCTGGTGCCCCCGCCCGGAATTGAACCGGGATCACACGTTTAGGAAACGCGCGCTCTATCCATTTGAGCTACAGGGACGCGAAGCGGAGCAGGGTGTGATGAAGGAAAATGGACGGGGTTGGCAATCGCAGAGGGCAAATCCCACCCACCCGCCGCTCGTCTCCGCGGCTCCCCGGGACGGTTCGCCCAGCCTTCGCCGGGAATCCATGCGCGGAGCGGAGGTAGAATGAACCACAGAACCACGGAGTCACAGAGGACACCGAGCGGGACTGACGGGAGGCTCCGAGGCGGTCAGTTTTTGTGCGCAGGCACGGACAAACCCACGGCGTCGATTTCCTTCCAGCCGGGCACGCGCTTCGTGTCGAAGGTGAGTTTCACCTTGGCGACGGGTTTTTCGGGTGGCGAAAAACGCGCTTCAAAAATGCCGATTTGGTTTTTTGGATACGCGGTCGTGTCGGGCCCGGTCCAGACGGTGGCGGCGGTGCCATCGGGCGCGATCAACTCGATGCGCAGGAGTGCGCCGGGGTTGAAATTCTGCACCACGCGCACGCCGGTGGCTCCCTCGATCGCGGGCTCGTAGGCGAGTTCCAGCCACTCCTCGCCGGCGCTTTCCGCGCGTGGAGTCCACGAGGCGGGGCTGTCGCCGTACTGAGTCACGTCGGGCGCTCCGACGGCCTGCACCGCGCCCCAGCGTTTCGTCTCGTACTCCGAACTCGCCCGCGCGCCGGTGGCCCAGCGCAGGCCGGCGGTGGCGACCGGTGCGGCGGGCGGCGGAGTTTTGGCCGTGTCTGGCGCGGGAGCGGGTGCAACCGGCCGGGCGAGGGGATGCGGGGCGTCGGCCGTGGCGGGTGTGGCCGCCGGCGCAGAGCCCTCGGCATGGACCGGCAGGGTGGCGAGTCGTCGCGAGAGCACGGCGCGGAGTTTGCGCGCGATCACCAGATCGGGATGACCCTGCGGGCCGCGATCAAGTGCGGCGCGGTAGGCGGTGTAGGCGCGGTCGTCGTCGCCGCTTGCCACATACACATCGCCCAGCGCCACGTGCGGGCGTGGATCGCGCGGATCGGCCGAGGCCAGCCAGGCCTCGGCTTCGCGCTGCGCGGCGGCGGTGTCTTTGCCGGCGACTGCGTGAGCGATGCGTGCGAGGCGAAGCTCAGCCTCCTGGAGGGCGCTGGGCGCAGCGGGGGCGTCGGCCACGGCCAGCTCGGTCCGCGTGCCGGCTGCGGACAACACGACGCGGCCCACGGGCAGGCGCGCGCTGGCCTCAGGCGGCAGCCACCATTCGGCGGGTTGGGAGGCGTCGATCCGAAGCAAGACTTCGCCGGTCGAAGCGCGGACTTCGAGCGGTGAGAGGACAGGCGCGGCGTTTTCCCGGAGCGGCACATGGCGGATACGCAGCGGCCAGCCGCGATAAGCCAGCCGGTCGGCGCCGGTCTCTGCGAGCAGACGGTCGGCGGGTTCGGCGTAGGCGGGCGGTGGCGATTCTTCCGGCACGGCGGGGCGCGTTTTGGGCGGAGGGGCCGGAAGCAGG
>JALOTV010000388.1 GCA_025457685.1 Opitutaceae bacterium | reverse complement strand
GGCAATTCCCAGCGCAGGCTGGTGGGGTAGCCGGTGCCGGGCGCCAGCCAGTAGGTGTGCCAGTGCGGCTGGTGTTCGAGGCGCAGCCCGACGACCACCTCGCGCGCGTCGGCGGGGAAGGCGGACTTCAGCGCGACCAGCGAGGCGGCCACCTGGGCATGAGCCGCCGTGCCGAAGGGGAGGGCGAAAAAGATGACCAGGACGAGGCGCGCGAGGTGGCTAAACATGGGCGTAGGTTTACAGGGATACGCGCCGACCGCAAAAAGTTCGCCGGAAAAACGTGTCCCGGCGCGCGAATCTCGTTTCCGCCGCCATGGCGGCCTAGGCTGCCTACGAGGCGGGAGTGGCGGACGAGGCGGGCGCGGCTTTCTTCGCGGCGGAGATCGGGAGGGTGAGGAAGAAGGTCGTGCCCGCGCCGGGCTTGCTCTCCGCCCACACCTTGCCGCCGTGCAGCTGGACGATGTGCTTCACGATGCTCAGGCCCAGGCCGGTGCCGCCTTTTTCGCGGGCGCGGCCCTTCTCCACCCGATAGAAACGCTCGAAGATGTGGGGCAGGTCCGACTCGGGGATGCCCGGGCCGTCGTCGCGCACCGCCAGCTCCACGGTATCCGCATCGCGGATACGGGCCGAGATCGCGATGCGCGAGCCGGCGGGCGTGTATTTGAGGGCGTTGACCACGAGGTTGTCCACGACCTGCCCGAGCTTGAGGGGATCGGCCAGGATGGGCGGGACGGCCTCGTCCACCGAGAGGGAGAGGCGGTGGCCGGCGGATTCGGGGCGGGCGCGAAAATCCTCCAGCGCGTCGTGGAGCAGGCGGCCTAGATCCACGCGTTCGCGCGCGAGCCCGTGCTGGGCGGATTCGAGGCGCGAGAGCACGAGCAGATCCTCGAGCAGGGAATTCAGCCGATCGGCGTGGCGCTGGATGGTTTTGAGAAACTTGTCCCGGTCGGCCAGCGGCATGGTGTCGTGCGAGTCCACCAACGTCTCGACGTAGCCCTTGATCACGGCGAGCGGGGTGCGCAGCTCGTGCGAGACGTTTGCGACGAAATCCTTGCGCACGTTTTCCAGGCGTTTCTGGCGCGTGATGTCGTGCAGCACGAAGAGCAAGGCGCCGCGCTCGCCGCCCAGGGCGGCCACCGGCGAGCCGGTGACCTCCAGCCAGGTGGAGCCCCGCGAATCGACGAACTCGATCTCCTCGCGCGGGCGGCCCTTGCCCTCGCGCACCGCCGCGACGTGGCGCAGAAAGGCGTCGCTGTGCAGGGCGAGCTCGAGGCGTTCGCCGAGGATGCGGCCGGCCTTGGGGAAGATGGCGTGGAAGGCGGGGTTGGCCAGGAGCACGTAGTTGTGGGCGTCGATGAGCAGCACCGCTTCCTGGAGGGCGCCGAGCGTCGCCTCCAGCTGGGCGAGCTGGCCGGAGTGCTGGCGGTCGAGACGGTTGACCTCCGCCACCAGTTCGCCCGCCGTGCCGCAGAGTTCGTCCCAGCAGGGGCCGAGCGAGCCAGGCAGATCCTCGCGGAGCAGGGCCCGGCGCGCCACCAGCGCGTCGCGCAGCGCGGCGACCGCCTGGCGGTGGGCCTGCAGACGCCGCACCACCACGATCAGCGCGGCGCCGACTAGGATCAGGGCGAGGAGAAGCATGGCAGGGTGGGGGCGGGACGAGGCCGGAAGGCGACGCGACCGGCGCGGGGACATGCAGACGACGAAGCCCGAGCGCGGCAAGAACCGCGATCAAAGCCGGCGCCCGTGCCGCGCGCTCCGTGCGCCTAGGTGTTGGCGCTCTCGGAGGCCCGGCGCTCGGCGAAGCGGTAGCCCACGCCGCGGATGGTCTCGATCCAGTCGGCCTCGCTGCCGAGCTTGTCGCGCAGGCGGCGCACGTGGGTGTCCACCGTGCGCGTCTCGATCTCGGTCTCGTAGTTCCAGACGTTGATCAGAAGGTGTTCGCGGGTCTGCACCCGGCCGCGGCGCTCCATGAGGAGGCGGAGCAGCTTGAACTCGATCGCGGTCAGCTCGATGGGGGAGCCGTTGACCGTCACGGCGTGGCGCTCGGCGTCGAGCACGATGGGGCCGGCGGTGATGAGCTTGGGGGACTCGGCCGCGCCGTCGCCCACCCGGCGCAGGATGGTCTGGATGCGCAGGACGAGTTCCTTGGTGCTGAAAGGCTTGCAGAGGTAGTCGTCGGCCCCGGTCTCCAGACCTTGGATACGGTCGCTCTCCTCGGCCTTGGCGGTGAGGAAGATGACGGGGACTTTTTTCAACTTGGGATCGGCGCGCAGCATGCGGCAGATCTGGATGCCGTTGAGGTCGGGCATCATGACGTCGAGCACCACGAGGTCGGGCAGAAAGGTGCGGGCGAAGCCGATGCCGCGGTTGGGATCGTTGAGGGTCTCGACCGCGTAGCCCTTGGCCTTGAGGGTGTAGGCGAGCAGCTCGGTGACATCGGTCTCGTCGTCGATGACGAGGATCTTTTTCGGGGCGGAGGCGGTGTGGTCCGGCATGGCGATCTTGCGGCGGTTAGGTGACGGGCGGGCAGGGCTGATTGTGACAAAAACTATCCGCTCCGGCGCTCGCCGCTAGGGCAAAGCCG
>JALOTV010000095.1 GCA_025457685.1 Opitutaceae bacterium | reverse complement strand
AGGTGCGCCACGGCGTATTCGATGCTTCCGATCACGTGGGCATCGAGCACGTTGCCCGCGTTGCGGATCACAAAAATGCTGCCGAGTCCCTGGTCGAAAAGGATCTCCGGCGGGACTCGCGAATCGGAGCAAGCCAGCACGATGGCGGTGGGCGTTTGTCCCTTGGACTGCTCCAGCCTGCGCGCGGCGTCTTGATCAGGATGATTTTCTTTTCCGTTCACGAAGCGCTTGTTGCCTTCGAGCAGTTTGGCGAGCGCTTCGTCCGCGCTAATGGTTTTGGCTGAACCGTGGCTGGATGTGTCTCCCAGCGCATTAACGACGAATAAAAGGCCCGCGCACACAAAGGCGGCGAGCCGGGGAAGCTGAGACGGTTTCATGGGTTTGATGTTTGGATGTGGTCCGGACCGGCAAACTTGGCGGGATGTAGGCTGACGATTTTATATCTGCATTGCGCTCAACGACACGCCTGTCCCTGCCCTTAACATCCAAAATAATCCGCGCGCGTCTTTTATAAGACGTGAGCCAACACGCCAAAATCCGGACTATTGGCGGCTTGGCGTGGTAAATTTGACGCGGCGTATGTGGGCCCTCTGCGGGTGTTTCGCTGTAGCAGGCGCAAATCGTTGCCGCGCCGTTTGATTTTCCGCCTCGCCACTTTCCTGCAACCCCCCCGATTCTACGGCGTCTATTGCCCTCGATGCTCCGCCCATCCCGCCCCGCCCTCGTCCTCCTTTCCTCGCTCGCCGCACTCACCCCTGCCCAAGTCAGTGCCCAAGACGCCCCTGCGGCGGGTGGCGCCCTCCCCTCCCCCGCTCTGCTGGCGGTTCCCGAGGAACAGGTCGGCCCGGTCATCCTGCGCAACGAATCCCGAGAGCAGGTCCTCGACCTCTATGAGCGCTGGACGGGCAAGATTCTCCTTCGCCCCCAATCCCTGCCCGAAGCCAGCGTCACTCTCACGCTGGATAAACCGCTGCCAAAATCGGAGGCCCTGCGCGCCCTCGAGACGCTGCTGAACATGCAGGGCATCGGGTTCAGTCCGCTCGGTGAGCGCTTCATCAAGGTCTCCGCGCTCAACCTCATTCGCACGGAGTCGCCCGAGTTTATCGAGGGTTCCACGCTCGGCATGGCTCCCAGCGGTCGGGTCGCCGCCAAGCTTTTTACCCTGAATTTTCTCCGCGCGGGCGAGTTCATTCCCCAGGTTTCGCAGATTCTCAGCCCGGCGATCGGCGCAGCCCCCGCCGTCTTTGAAAAGACGAACTCCGTGCTGATCGTCGAATCGATCTCCAACCTTCAGCGCATCGAGCAACTCGTCGCCTCCCTCGATCGCCCGGCCTCCGCCTCGCAGACGGTCAAGGCCTACACCATCGCGAACGCCAAGGCCTCCGAGGTCGCCAACAAACTCCGCACCCTCCTCGGCGGTCCCCTCGCCGCCCAGATCGGCACGACCACCACCTACCAGGCCGACGACCGCACCAACCAGATTCTCCTGATCAGCGACGTGCGCGAGCAGGCGCTCTTCGACGACCTCATAGCCCGTCTCGACACCGAAGCTCCGCCTAACACCCGGAGCGACGTGATTTTCCTCAAGCATGCCAACGCGCCCGACGTCGAGGCGCTCCTCGCCAAACTCGTCAGCGGTCAAAACACCGCCACCCAGCGCGAGGCCGGCTCCTCCGGTCGTCTGAGCAACACCCGGCTCAACCCCACCCCGCCGCCCTCCACCGGAGGCGAGGGCGCCCCCGCCACGCCTGCCGCCAACGCCGCAGCCGGTCTGGTGGCCAACGCCGCCGCGTCCGAGGAGTTTTCCAGCCTGCTCACCATCGTCTCCGACGAGCGCTCCAACGCCATCGTCGTCGCCGGCACGCCGAACGATATCAAGTTGGTCACCACCCTGGTTGATAAACTCGACGTCCTGCTCGCCCAGGTCCGCATCGAGGTCGTGATCGCCGAGGTCACGCTCCAGGACGACGCCACCTCCGGTATCAGCTCGCTAGGGCTCCGCGTGGAGAACAATAAACTCACCGGCTTCTCCTCCTCCTTCGCGGGCGGCACGGTGGGAGGACTCACCACCGGCACCGGAACCGGCGCCACCAGCGGCGGCTTCGCCTCAGTCGTCCCCGTGCCCGGTGGCTCAGGCTACGATCTGTCCGGCATCGTCGGGCTCTCGACCACACCGCGCAAAAACAACGCCACCATCCTGCAGACGCCGTCCATCGTCACCACCCACAACAAGGAGGCCGAGATCTTCGTCGGCGAGACCCGCCCCGTCATCTCCGGCACCCAGTCCACGCCCACGGGCGGCGTCTCCGGTGGTTTCTCCAGCAGCTCCACCGTTACCCAGCAGGAGATCGGTATCCGCCTGCGCGTGCTGCCGCTCATCGGCAGCTCCGGCAACGTCCAGCTCGAGATCGAGCAGGGTCCAGCTCGAGATCGAGCAGGAGGTCGAGGACGTGCTGGGCAACGTCACCATCGACGGCAACGAGCAGCCGCGCATCGGCCGCCGCACCACCACGTCCTACGTGAGCGCCGCCAACGGCGACATCATCGTGCTCGGCGGTCTCCAGCGCACCTCGTCGTCCAAGACCACCAGCCGCCTCGGCCCCATTCCGATCATCGGCGATCTCCTCGGCTCGCGCAGCCGCACCAAAGGGCGCACCGAATTGATCTTTTTCCTGCGTCCCGTCGTGTTGACCAACACCTATCTCGACAACGTGGAGGCCATGCGCCGCATCGACTCCACGCCCCAGTCCAAGGAGGCCCGCGAACTCATCGACCACCGCCCGGCCGCCGCTCCTCCGGCCAAGCCCTTCGTCGCCCCCGCCATCTCGTCCGGCACGCCCTGAACGCACCTACGTCCCGCGTTTCGCCCCGCCCTTCCTTCTCGCTCGCTTCCCGCCGTGCCTTTCTCCCTCGAAGCCGCCTTCCCCGCCCTCACCCCCGAGCAACTCCAGATCGTTGGCGACGCCCCGCGCGCCGAGCGGGTGCTCGCGCTCGCCGGCGTGCTCTCGTCCCCGCCCGAGGCCGCCTTGTCCGCCCTGTCCGAGGCCTCCGGTCTGCCCCTCTGCTCCGATCCGGCCATCGACGGCGAGTCCCTGCGCATCCTGCCCGCCCGTCTGGTTCACGAGTATCAACTCGCCCCGATCAAGGACCCCGCCGCCCCGGCCTCCAACGCCACCAACGCCTCCGATGCCGGCCTTGGTCATTCGTCCTTGGACACGGGTGATTCCGATGAAGCCGAGCCCTTGGCTCCGCTTCATTTGGCCACCGCCTGGCCGCCGTCCGCCGAGATTCAGGACTGGCTCGCCACCTTCACCCCGCGCCCGCTCGTCTGGCACCTCGCCCCCGCCGACCGCGTGCGCGAACTCATCGTCGCCAACTACGGCGTCGGCGGCGGCTCGCTCGAAGACGAACTCGACGCCCTCGATCCCGTCGCCGCCGCGACCGAGACCGAGGCCGATGAGGATGCCGCCGTCGTGCGTTTCGTCACCGACGTGCTCGCCCAGGGCATCGCCGACCAGGCCACCGACGTCCATTTCGAGCCCCAGGAGGAGGCCCTTCGCATCCGCTACCGCATCGACGGCCTGCTCGTGCCCGTCCCCGTGCCGGATAACCTCCGCCGTTTCCAGGACGCCATCATCTCGCGCCTCAAAATCATGGCGCGACTCAACATCTCCGAGAAACGCCTGCCCCAGGACGGACGCATCAACTTCAAGTCCGGCAACACCGCGCTCGACATCCGCGTCTCCACCTTTCCCTGCCTCTACGGCGAGTCCGTGTCCCTTCGTCTCCTCAACCAGAAGAAGGAGGCCTACAACATGGACAAACTCGGCATGTCTCCCGACGAGCAGGCCCAGATCAACAAGGTCCTCGACTACCCCCACGGCATCATCCTCGTCACCGGTCCCACCGGCTCGGGCAAATCCACCTCGCTCAACGCCTTTCTCCGCAAGATCAACTCCCCCGATCTGCGCATCATCACCATCGAGGATCCGGTCGAGTATGAGGTCCCCGGCGCCAACCAGATGCAGACGCGCGCCGAGATCGGCCTCACCTTCGCCTCCGCCCTGCGCTCCGTGCTCCGCCAGGACCCCGACGTCATCATGGTCGGCGAAATCCGCGACCTCGAGACCGCCGAGATTTCCATCCGCGCCTCGCTCACCGGTCACTTGGTGTTTTCCACCCTCCACACCAACGACGCCCCCGGCGCCATCACCCGTCTCATCGACATGGGCGTAGAGCCCTTCCTCGTCGCCTCCGCCGTCGAGCTGGTCATCGCCCAGCGTCTCGTGCGCCGCCTTTGCCCGGCCTGCGCCCGTCCCGTGCCCGCCGACCGCGATCGCGTCCAGGCCGACCTCGTCGCCCTCGGCCTGCCGCCTTCCCTCGCCGACGGCATCACCGAGCTCGCCGCCCCCGTCGGTTGCCGCGCTTGCCGCAACACCGGCTACCGTGGTCGCGTCGGCGTCTTCGAGATTCTCCATCCCAAGCCTCTTCACGACCTCATCGTCAAACGCGAGTCCGGCCATGCCCTCACCGAGCAGGCCATCGCCAACGGCATGACCACCCTCGCCCAGTCCGGCTGGGATCGTGTGCGCAAGGGCCAGACCACCTTCGACGAACTGCTCAAGGCGCTCAGCACCACGGACTAGTTTCTAGCCCCAAGCTCCTAGCGACTAGCCATGCCTTCCTTCAGCTACACCGCCCGCGACAAATCCGGCGCCACCACCACCGGCGCGCTGGACGCCCCTTCGCGACGCGACGCGCTCCGCCGCCTCCAGGCCCGCGGTCTCCAGCCCACCTCGCTCATCGAGGCTGGTTCCGCCCCACGGGAACGCCGAGCCCCAGCTCGGCCTTCTTCATCTTCACCCTCAGGTCCCAGGTCTCAGCCCTCAGGTCTCAAAGCTTCTCCTGCCGCGTCCGCCAAACCCGCTGTCGCCACCGCGAAGGAGCTCCTGCCCTTCCTCGAAGCCCTCTCCGACCTCGTGCGCGGCGGCCTCTCCGCCGGCGAGGCCGTGCGCCTGCTCTCGGTTCGCGTCTCGCAGCCCCGCCTGCGTTCGCTCTGCACCGAGCTCTGGGCCAGCCTGAGCGAGGGCCTCACGCTCTCCGCCGCCTTTGCCCAGCACCCCAAGGTCTTCGACGGCCAGACGGTCAACCTCGTCGCCGCCGGCGAGGCCACCGGCAACCTGCGCGACGTGCTCGACCGCCTCATCGCCCACTTCACCGAGCAAAAGGAGCTGCGCTCCAAACTCGCCGCCGCCCTCGCCTACCCCGTCTTTGTCTGCTTTCTCGCCGCCGGCGTCATCCTGTTTTTCCTCTTTTTCCTGCTCCCGCGCCTCAAGGGCCTGCTCTCCTCGCTCGGCGGCGAGCTCCCGTGGGCGACCAAGCTTCTGGTAAACAGCTCCGAGTTCCTCCTCCGCTACGGCGCCATCGGCCTCGTCGCAGTCATCGTCGGCGCCATCTTCATCTCGCAATGGCGCCGCACTCCGGCCGGACGCCTCGCCACCGACGCCCTCGCCCTTCGCCTGCCCCTGCTCAAGGGCTTCGCCATTCGCGGCACCGTGCTCAATTTCGCCCACACCCTCGCCGTCCTGCTTGAGAACGGAATCACCACCGCCGAGGCCCTTCGCCTTGCGGAAAAAACCATCGGCAACCTCGCCCTCCGCGCCCGCCTGCGCGACGCCACCGACCGCGTGCTCGAGGGCGAGTCGCTCTCGCTTGCGCTCTCCCGCACCGAGATTTTCGACCCGCTCCTGCTCGACCGCCTGTCCGTCTCCGAACAGACCGGCAGCCTCGCCCCCGGTCTGAAGGACATCGCCCGCACCTGCCGCGCCCAGCTCGACAAGTTTTTGAACACGTTCACCACCTCGATCAGCGCCGGCGTGCTCGTGGCCGCCTTCAGCTTCGTGGCCTTCATCGCCTACGCCATCGTGAGCGCGGTGTTTCAGGTCAGCAGCAGCTTCCGCTTCTGACCCTCGCGCCGCCGCCAGAGCGGCGGCGGCGTGCAGTCCGCCCGTGGACGTTATGGCAGTCTTAGCGCAGGCCGCAGGCCTTGCGCGCGCGCTGCAGCACCGGCTCGGCCACCGCCCGAGCCCGAGCCGCGCCGTCGCGCAACACCGCCTCGACTTGACCGAGGTCGGCCGCGAGAGCGGCGCGCCGTTCGCGTGCCGCCGCGAAATGCGTCCAGACTTGCTCGAACAAGGCCTTCTTCAAATCGCCATAACCCAGCCCGCCCGCGCGCAGCTTTTCTTCCATCTCCCGCGCGTAGGCCGGCTCCGCCACGACCTTCAGCAGGCGTATGGCGATGTTTTGATCCGCGTCGGGCTTGGGCTCGGCCGGCGTGCGCGAATCCATCGGTATGCCCATGATCTTTTTGCGGGTGGCTTTCTCGTCGCCGAAAAGCTCCAGCGTGTTGCCGTAGCTCTTGCTCATCTTTTGTCCGTCGAGGCCGGGCACGACCGCCGACTCGTCGCGAATGACCGACTCCGGCACCACGAAGGTCTCGCCGTAGGTGAGGTTGAACTTGATCGCCATGTCGCGCGTCATCTCGACGTGCTGCTTCTGGTCGCGTCCCACCGGCACGTGCGTGGTGTCGAAGAGCAGGATATCGGCCGCCATCAGGACCGGATAGGTAAATAACCCGACGTTGGCCGCGATGCCTCGCGCGGTCTTGTCCTTGTAGCTGTGCGCCCGCTCCAGCAGGCCCATCGGCGCGAGCGTGCCCAGCATCCAGGCCAGTTCGCACACCTCGGGCACATCGCTCTGGCGCCACAGCACGGACTTCGCCGGGTCGAGCCCGCAGGCCAGCCAGTCGAGCGCCACGCCTAGCGTGTAGTCCCGCCGCTTTTGCGGATCGGTCAGCGAGGTCATCGAGTGGTAGTCAGCGATGAAGTAGTAGCAGTCCCCCGCCTGATCCTGCGCCGCGATCGCCGGCTGCATCGCGCCGAGGTAGTTGCCGAGGTGAAGGATGCCGGAGGGCTGGATGCCGGTGAGGGTGCGCATGGGGAAAAGCGACAACCTCCGCTTGTCCGAGCCGTTTTTCAAGGGCGCGCTTGGCCGAGAACCGAAGGCCTATTCCTCGTCCGAAGGTTCACCCCATCCTGTTATGCGGCATCTGTCGTTCGCCGTTTGGGGCCGGCGTAGGATTCGTAGACCAGCGCGTGGGCTGCGTGGCTCATGGGGCCCTCGCGCACGTCGTAAGCGTTTATCCAGGCCGCAAGGGCGTCCGCCGCTGCGCGCTGTGCTTCGGGGCTCGCGTATTTGTGCGGCTCAAACGCACGGGAACGGATGCGTTGCGCACACACCTGCGCCGGCACATCTAGCCAGATCAACTCGGGTGCGCGGTGGAGCGCATGGGCAATTAAGTCTTCATAGCAGCCCTCCAGCACCCAACCGCCGGGATGGGCCTCGATAAAGGCGTCCAGCTCCTGTGCCACTTCGCCAACCGGACGCCGGACCGGTTCGTCAAGATCGGCACGCCACGCCACTGTATCCAGATCAAGCACCGACGCGCCGTGCTCGGTCATAAGGCGACGTGCGAGGGTGGATTTGCCCGAGCCGGAATTGCCCAGGATCACCCACCCGCAGGTGCCCGATAAACCCTCACCCCGCTTGTTCGATACGAGCGACCCATCGTGGCTGTTCATGCGTTCGCGCCTTTCTGGTCATGCGGCGTATGCCCACCGCAAGGAAGGATTTCAGCAGGGAAAATGACGGTGAATGCGCAAATGGATAGTAAACTCGATAACCATGCCTACGCGCCTAAGGGTTTACACCGGTCAGGTCCGATCAAAGTGCTAGGAGACTTAGTCCCGCCGTGGCAGAAAGGAGACATTGCCTCGTTGCCGCGCCACGGTGGCCGGAGGCAGGTAGCCCGTCATTACCGTGCCCGGCGCCACCAGCGCGCGGGGGCCGAGCACGCTGCCGGGATTCAGCACCGCGTTGCACCCCACCTCGGCCGCGTCGCCCAGGATGGCGCCAAATTTCCGCAGGCCCGTGTCGTAGGTTTGCTCCGGGGTGCGCACCGTGACCGGTTTCTGGTCCAACCGCAGATTCGAGCAGATCGCGCCCGCACCGAGGTGGGCCTTGTTGCCGAGAATCGAGTCGCCCACATAGGAAAAATGCGGGACCTGCACGCCGTCCATGAGCAGGCAGTTCTTAAACTCACACGCGTTCCCTAGCACCGATTTCGCCCCGACGATCACGTTGCCCCGCACAAACGCACCGGGCCGTATCTCCACCCCGGGCCCTATCCACGCCGGACCGATGATCGTGCAGTAGGCGGGCAACTTTACGTCCGGGGCGATATGCACCTCGCCCTCGATGCGCACTCCCGGCGGCAGGCCCGCCCAGGGCTCCGCCTTGGGCAGCGAGGCCAGCGCGGCCGGCAGGGCCCGCAACCAGTTCCACGGCGCGTCCGCCGGATCGAAATACGGCGCGAAAATCGCCAGCGAGAAGGGCAGCGTGTAGAAGTCGGAGGCTTTCATGAGGTGGCGCGAAGGAGGCTCATACCCTCACCGACCGCAAGCCGTCGCCTGCCGCGCCGCCTGCCTCGCCGCATGCGCCCGCGCCACGCTGATGTATTTTTCCGCCAGCCGTCGGCCCGAGAGTCGTTCCTCCGCCGTCAGCTCGCGCGTCACCTTCGCCGGTCGCCCCATTACCATCGAGCCCGCCGGACAGCTGAAGCCCGGCGTCACCAGCGCGCCCGCCGCCACGATGCACTCCGCCCCGATTTTCGCGCCGTCGAGCACGATCGCGCCCATGCCCACCAGACAGCCGTCGCCGATCTCGCAGGCGTGCACGATCGCGCCATGGCCGACCGTCACATACTCGCCGATCACCGCGTCGTGGCCGTCGGAGAGATGCACCACCGCGTTGTCCTGCACGTTGCTGCCCGCGCCCACGTGGATGGTGCGGATGTCGCCGCGCAGCACCGCGCCGTAGAACACGCTCGCGTCGCGGCCCAACCGCACGTCCCCGCACACCGTGGCGTTGGCCGCCAAGAAACTCGCCTGCGCGAGCTCGGGTTCGCGGCCCAGAAATGCATCCAGTCTTTCTGCGATGGTCATGGGTAAAGTCTCGCGCGGCACGCCGCCTGCGACAAGCTCACACACGCCGCCGCCCCGCGGCGGTCCGCCCCACCCAACCACGCGCCCTCATGGAACTCGCCCACGTCCTACGCGGCCTGCTCGGCATCGCCGCCCTGCTTGCCATCGCCTACGCCTTTAGCGCCAACCGCCGAGCCATCCCCTGGCGGGTGGTCGCCATCGGCCTGGGGCTCCAACTCGCCCTCGGCGTGCTCATCCTCAAGGTGCCGTTCGTGCGTGGCCTGTTCGACGCGGTGGGCACCTTTTTCGTGAAGCTGCTCAGCTTCACGTCCGAGGGTAGCGCGTTGGTTTTCGGCTGGTTGTTCAACGTGCCCTCCGGCGGCTCCGGTCTGGTGGTCAGCGCCGCCGATGGTCGCTCCTTCGCCACCCATGCCCCGATTTTTGCCATCTCGGTGCTGCCCAGCATCATCTTTTTCTCCGCCCTCACCACCCTGCTCTACCGCCTCGGGCTGCTGCAGTTGGTGGTCAAATCCTTCGCCTGGGTCATGGCCAAGACGCTCCGCCTCTCCGGCCCCGAGACGCTTAACGCCTCCGGCAACATCTTCGTCGGCCAGACCGAGGCGCCCCTGCTGATCAAGCCCTTCCTTCCGACCATGACGCGTTCCGAGCTGCTCGCCGTCATGGTCGGCGGCATGGCCACCATCGCCGGCGGAGTCATGGCCGTTTACATCACTCTGCTCGGTGGCGACGATCCCGCCGAACGCGTGCGCTGGGCCACCCATCTGCTCACCGCCTCCGTCCTCTCCGCGCCCGCCGCGCTCGTCACCGCCAAGATGCTGCTGCCCGAGACCGAGCCCGTGGATCAATCCCTCGTGCTCAACACCGAGCGCCCAGGCGCCAATCTCATCGACGCCATCTGCATCGGCACCACCGACGGACTTCGCCTCGCGGTCAACGTTGGCGGCATGCTCATCGTCTTCACCGCCCTCGTGGCGATGCTCAATTGGGTGCTTTCCGCCGGCCTCGGCGAGTGGTCCGGCCTCAACGCGTGGATCGCCTCCGCCACCAACGGCCAGTTCACTGGCTTTTCCCTGCAATTTATCTTTGGCATGGTCGGTGCCCCCGTCGCCTGGCTGATCGGAGTCGATGCGGACAACCTGCTCGCGGGCGGGCGCCTGCTGGGCGAAAAGGTCGTGCTCAACGAGTTCTTCGCCTACTTCACCATGGCCAATCTTCAGGAGGCCGGAACGCTGGTCGATGACCGCGCGCGCATCATCCTCACCTACGCCCTCTGCGGGTTTAGCAATATCGTCTCCATCGGCATCCAGGTCGGCGGACTCGGCGCCATGGCTCCGAATCGTCGCTCCGATTTGGCCAAGCTGGGCGCACGCGCGTTGCTCGGCGGCAACATCGCGTGCTTCTTCACCGCCTGCATCGCCGGCATGCTCTTCTAGCCGGTCCAGCAGGCGTCTAGTCGAGTGTTCTGAGATTCAGCGTTAGCTCAGGGCCCGCTGAGCGCCCGTGTCAGCAAGCGGGAAAACTGCGTCGTGCTGATCTTGGCCAGCGTGCCTTCCAGCACCACGGGCTCCACCAGCGCCGCATAGGCGTCGGGCGCCGCGTCGGCAGGAGGCGTTTCCAGCAAGCCGAGCGTCGCCAGATCCCGCGCGAGGTTATCCCGCGCGCCTAGTTCGAGCTGCAGGCGGAGCGGTTGCTGCATGAGCGTGCGGTTGGGCTGGTAAGCCAGCGATCCCGCCCCCTGAAGGTTGAGCGAGGGAGAGCGCAGCCGCACCGTGTCGATCGCGATCACCCCGTCCGCGCCGCGGCGCACGCTTAGCGTGAGCTCGTCGTAATTCAGATTAGCAAACTGGCGCGTCAGGCTGTTCAGCGCCGAGATCTGGGAGGCCCGCCGGGAGATTTCCGCGTTGCCGCTGAGCGCTCCGGCCAGGCCCGCCAGTCCGGACACCACATTGCCGGCCCGCGCATACTGGTTGGTCTCGAGATCGAGCGCGCGGACCATGCCTTGCCGGCCGGTGAGCGAGAGTTCCACCGACGCGCCCGCCGCCGCCTCGGCGGGGTCCGCGCCCTCGCCGGTTATTTGCCCGGTCAGGCCGTAGATGCCCTCGAGCGGCGCCGTCGCCGACGGGTTCAGGGCCTTGAGCAGCGGGCCCACCGCGAGATCGCGCGCCTTGGTCTCCGCCTGCACCGCGTAGCGGCCGGTGGCGGGCGACCAGCGCAGCGCCCCGGAAAGATCCAGTCCGCCGCCCGTGCCGAGCAGCAAGCCCAGCCGCTCCAGGGTCAGCGCGTGTTTGGTGAGCGCGACCCTGCCTTTCGTATCCACGATTTCGATACCGGGCGCGTGCACGATGCGCGCCAGGGCCAGCTCCAGTTCGCCGGTCACCCCGGCCCAGAGGGGCGCGTCGGATTTTGCCTCGGCGGGTTTGGCCTTCGCCTCGGGCTGCGGCGCGGCTCCGGCCGGCTGCGGCGCGGTCGGGGCGGCGATGGCCGCGAACGCCTGCAGATCCGGGACGTGCAGGATCTGGCTGATCAACTTGGCCGCGATCACGCGCGCGCCTTTCACCTCGGAGTCGGGCGTGACGGTGGCGCTGAGCTCGATGTCCGAAGTCCGGACCGGCGTGCGGTTGGCGACCGTGAGCGGCAGCTTCACCTGGATCACCCCGGCCGCGTCTTGCGAGGCATCGAGGCGGCAGACCAGCTCTGGCAGATCTTTGCCGTCGGCGCGCAGTCCGGTGAGACGGAGTTCGGCGCCGGCGCTCATCGCTTCGCCCACGTTCGCATCGAGCTGCAACACCGCCTTGCCGGCGGAAAGCCGCGTCTGCCCGCGCGCGGCCGGTTGGTCGGCGAGGGCGGCCAGTTGCGCGGACAATTCGGCGCGCGCCGTCATCGGCGCACCCGTCGGCTGCGAGGCGTTTACCTTCAGCGTGAGGATGTCGGCGCCGCCCGCCACCAGCCGGAGTTTCTCGACCGAGGCTTCCAATCCGGTGGAATTTTGCCGCGCGCGCAGGCCTTCGATCTTCAGTGCGTCCAGCGCCAGTAGCGCTTGTTCCGGCGTGCCGTAGCGAACTTGGGATAGAACGAACGGCGCGGTCGAGGTCAGCACGAAGCCATCCCCATCCGGACGCACGCTCCACTCTCCGCCGCTCGGTTTGCCTAGGGTCAATTCGGGCACGAAGAGCTTCACCCAAGCGGCCGGCACGTCGAGCAGCCGCACGTTGAGCAACTCGTCCGCCGG
>JALOTV010000387.1 GCA_025457685.1 Opitutaceae bacterium | reverse complement strand
ATCGCGTTTAAGCCGGAAGGCGAGCGGGCGTCCTTCGCGCTGGTGATGCTGGAGGGCGTGATCGAGCAGACTTTTGGCAATCGCGGACGGCCGGTTCGCGTCGAGCAGGGCAAGCAGATCGTGGTAAATGGCATCGAGTTCAACTCGCGCACGGGCGAGGTCGGCGCGATCCCGCCGGTCGGTGAGCCCACCGATGTGCCCGCCGCCGTGCAGGCGTCCCTGTTTCAGATGGTTCAGCAGATGCTTTCGACCGTCGGTTCGCTGACGATCACGTCGGCAGCCGTCTCGGGTGTTGGCGGTTCCTCGGGTGCCGGTGGTGGCTCCACCACGGAGGCAGTGCCGCAGAGCGCCGAGCCGCCCCCGGCGGTTTCGCCGTCGCCCGGCCCGCAGATGCCGCCCGCGCGGACCTCGCCGACGGATGGCCTGCCGCGCGGCTGAGGTGTAGGCGGGGTGCCCTCACCCCGCGTTTGCATCAACACATTCAGCGGCGTGCGGGGTGAGGGCACCCCGCCTACACCTCAGCCTCACGCTGACTCCGTGCAAAAACTACGGACTCGCGGAGAGCCGCCAGGCCCTCCTAGCTTTTCGCCGCGTGCCCCGCTTTTCGAAGCTCACCTCTCTTCGCTGGTTTGTTTTGCTGCCGATCCCCGTCCTGTGGTGCGCGGCGCATCTGCTCGGGTGGGTTAATTTTTTGGAGCTGCGCTCCCTCGACTGGCGCTTTCGTTTCAGAGGCGAAATCGATGCGCCGGTCAAAGTCGCTTACGTCGACGTCGATTCGAAATCGATCACCGACATCGGCAATCAACCGTGGGACAGGGCCTACTACGCCGAGGTGTGCGCGGCTTTGCTCGAGGCGGGCAGGGCGCGGGCGGTCGGTGTTGACTATGTCTTTTCCGAAAAAGGCGTGCCGGAGCTGGTCGACAACGCGCGCTTCGCCCAGGGGACCGATCGGCTGAAGCGGCTCCTCGATGCGACGCCACCGCCGCCGGTCGTGGTCGCCGCCGCATATGCGGCTGCGGAGGATCGGGACATCAACGGCCAGCCGATCCTGCGCGAGCTGCCCGAGGCCGATGATCCGCCCGAAAACGTGCTGCCGCCCGAGCGCCCGGCGTTTCGCGAAGGAGTCATCGTGAGGCATCCGCCGTTCATCGGGTTGATCGACACCCTCGATGGCGGCACCCGGCATGTGCCGCTTTTTGCGCGCACGCAGGACGGCGTTTTTTTTCACATGGGCGTGGAGCTGGCGCGGCTTTACTGGGGGCTTCCGCGCGAGAGCGTGAAGATCGGCCCGGAGGCACTCTCCCTCGTGCGCACCGACGGCACGGTGCAGGCCGTGGTGCCGCTGCAGAACCAGCGTGATCTCGAAGTAAACTGGTTCAGCCGCTGGGATTCTCCGGAGCGCAATCCCCGGGCGAGTTTCTCCCATGTGCTGGTGGCGGCCCAGATGATGCGCTCGGATATCGCCGAGGAACGGGCGGCGGCGGAGGAGTTTTTCCAGCGTTTCCACGGCGCGGTTGTGCTCATCGGCCCCGTTGATCCGCTGCTGCAGGACATCGCGCCGACGCCCCTGGATGTGAATCCCGTGCCGCGCGTGGGCATCCATGGCAATCTGCTCAAGACGCTCGTGTCGGGAAAATATCTGCAACGCACGCAGACCACCGGAGTGGTGGCCATCGTCTTCGTGCTTACCGGCGCGGTGTGCGCGCTGGTCCTGGCCTCCGGCCGCCGGGCCACCTGGCGCAAGGCGGGGGCGGTGGCGCTGCTGGCGGTTTATGCAGGCGCCGCCTTTGTCCTGTTTTCCAAGGCGCACGTCATCCTGCCGCTGATCGCGCCCCTTGGCTCGGCGTTCACGACAAGTTTCGCGGCGCTCATCTGGCAGCTCATCGTGGAGGAAAAACAGCGCGGACGGATCAAGGGCATGTTCGGAACCTATGTCTCTCCGGCGCTCGTCGACCGCATGGTCGAATCCGGGGAAGAGCCCAAGCTGGGCGGCGTGGAGGCGAGAATCACGGCCTACTTCAGCGACATCGAGGGATTCTCCAGCTTCGCCGAAACCCTGCCGCCCGATCAGCTCGTGGAGTTGATGAACGAATACCTCACCGCCTGCACGGACATCGTGACCGAGCAGGGCGGCACGCTCGACAAGTACATCGGCGACGCCGTGGTCGCGATGTTTGGCGCGCCCGTGGAGTTTGCCGATCATGCCTACCGCGCCTGCGTGGCCTCGCAGCTGGTCCAGCAGCGTCTGGAGGAGCTGCGGAAAAAATGGACCGCCGCCGGCTCGAAATGGCCGGCCGGTGTGGGGCGCATGCACACGCGCATCGGCTTGAACACCGGCGAGGCGGTCGTCGGCAACATGGGCTCATTGACCCGCTTCAACTACACGATGATGGGCGACACGGTGAACCTGGCGTCGCGCCTGGAGGCGGCCGCACGTAGTTATGGCGTGGGCACGCTGGTGACGGAGGCCACCAAGACCGCCGCCGAGCTCGCCGGCGATCGCTGTGTTTTCCGCCCTCTGGATCGCATCGTGGTGAAGGGGCGTTCCCAGCCGGTCCAGGTGTACGAGATCCTCGGCCTCAAGGAGTCGATCGC
>JALOTV010000386.1 GCA_025457685.1 Opitutaceae bacterium | reverse complement strand
GCACACCGTGTTTTGGAACACCCGCGGCACGGGCGCGAGCACCGCGCCCGTGGTGCGGAGCGAGCAGGCGCGCCACGGCTACGTGATCGGCACGAGCGGGCCGCGTTCGCGGGTGGAGCTACCCCGGCGCGCACCCCGCGCGACGGACCCCGCCGACCACGTGGAGGGCGCGGGGCGCGGCGACACGCTCGAGCCGCGGTCGCTGTTTTTGGACCAGCGCGCGCGGCGGCTCGGTCCGGCGGCTCAGGCGCAGTAGACGCCGCCGTTGAGGTCGAGGGTGGCGCCGGTGACGAAGCCGTCGTATTCACTCGCGAAATACGCGACGGCGCGGGCGACGTCGGCGGGCGCGCCCGCCCGGCCCAGAGGTATGCCCGCCACGGTGGCGGCGGCGGACTCCGGCGTGGTGTGGGTGGCGTGGAACGCGCTGCCGAGGATGAGACCGGGCGCGACGCAGTTCACCCGCACGCCGAGCGGGCCCAGCTCGCCGGAGAGGGCGCGCGTCCAGGTGATGACCGCGCCCTTGGTCGTGGAGTAGAGCAGGGAGCCGGCGTGGCCGCCCTTGCGACCGGCGAGGGAGGCGAGGTTGACGATGGCGCTGGGCGCGGAGGCCACCAGGGCGGGGCGGGCGCGCTGGGTGACCCAGATCATCGACTCGAGGTTGATCGCGAAGGTGCGGCGCAGGAAATCGTCGTCCAGCTCGGCGAGCGAGCGGCGGCCCACGAGGTCGCCGGCGTTGTTGACCAGGATGTCGAGCCCGCCCAGCGCATCGACGGCGCGGTCCACGCAGGCTTCGGCGGCGGCGCGTTCGGTGAGGTCGGCGGGCGCGAGCACGCAGCGGCGGCCCAGCTCGGCGGCGCGGCGGGCGAGGGCCTCCGCGCCGGCGGCGGAGCTGCGGTAGTGCACGGCCACGTCGCAACCGCGCTCGAGCAGTTCGAGCGCGATGGCGGCGCCGAGGCCTTGGCCGGCGGCGGTGACGAGGACGCGTTTGCCCGCGAGGCGGGTGAGGTGGTCGGGGGCGGACATGGGAAAACGAGGGTGGCGCCGGCGCGCGGATGGCGGACCGGCGCGTAACGAGGATCGGGGAAGCGCGCGCGACATGCACGCGAGCGGGCGGCGAACGGACGGACGAGAATCAGCCTGCGGGCGCGGCGGTGGTCTCGCGCAAGGTGAGGCGGGAGGGCAGGGCGGCGTCGAGGTAGATCTCGTCGGGCGCGCCGGAGGCGGAGAGGAGGAGCTCGGCGGTTTTTCGGCCCATGATCTCGGGGTCGGCGCTGGCGGCGGTGAGCAGCGGGTGCTCCTCCGTGCAGATGCGGGTGGCGTCGATCGCGACCACGCTGAGGTCCTCGGGGATGCGCACGCCGCGGGCGAGGAGCAGGTTGATGGCGCCGCGGGCCATGAGGCCGTTGTAGCAGACCAGGGCGGTGGGGCGGGCTGCCTTGCGGGCGAGAAATTGCTCGGCGAGCTGGCGGCCCTCGATGCGGTCGGCGCTGTCGTGGAGCAGAGCCCAGCGCTCGTCGAAGGCGATGTCACGCGAGCGCAGGGCGGCACGGAAGGCCCGATAGCGGTCCTCGTGGCGCATGAGGGCGCGGTTGCCGCCCAGCCAGGCGAAGCGACGGTGTCCGAGTTCGGCGAGATGCTCGACCAGGAGATCGAGAGACTGGTTTTCGTTGGACTGCACCGAGTGGCACTGGCCCGGGTAGCTGATGGAGACGGCGACGACGCGCGGGCAGAGTTGTTTTATCTGCTTTAGGAAGGCGGGCTTCACCTCGCCCATGACCACGACGCCGAAGAGGGAGCGGCGCGTCTCGATGGTGGAGCGAAAGGCGGTCTCGCTGAGTTTATCCTCGGTGCCCAGGAAAAGCGTGCTGATGCCGCGTTCCTGAAGAGCCTCATGCAGGCCGTGCTGAATGTGGCTGAAGTAGTTGCTCTGGGTATGCAGGGCGAGGCCGGCGCGCAGGATGAAGCCGACGTGGATCTGCTTGGTCGCATCGCCCGAGGAGGGGGCGCGCATGCCCTTGGGTTGGTAGCCCAGGCCGAGGGCGTGATCCCAGATGCGCCGGTAGGACTCCTCGCTGATGCCCTCGGTGCGGCCGTTGAGGACCATGGAGACCAGCGCTTGCGAAAGCCCGAGGTCGCGAGCGATGCGCTGCTGGGAAATCTTGGGCGTGGCGGTGGTGCTCATGAACTCGGCTCTGCGTGGAACAAAGCCTAGGTGCCGCTCGGAAGCAAGGGTGGGGTTTATAGATATTAGGCAGATTATTAAACTCGTGCGCTAGTCGGCGATCTCAGGCCGAGACTTACCACCACGCCCTGGCGGAGGCGGCTTCGAGTGCGGTGTCGAGCGGGGGTAGGTAGGGGTGCCAGAGGCGTTCCCATTCCAGGCTGAGTGGCGGCGTATGTGGGTAGGCGCGGAGTTCGGCGATCAAAGGGCCCATGGGAAACTCGCCCTCGCCGGGGGTGACGTAGGTGAAGGGGTGGCGGCTGCTGGGCACGGAGACGCTATCCTTGACGTGGAGGTGCACGGTGCGGTGCCGCACGGCGCGCCAGGTGGCGACGGGGTCTTCGCCGCCTTTTTTCCAAGTGTGGTGAGTATCCCAGAGCA
>JALOTV010000385.1 GCA_025457685.1 Opitutaceae bacterium | reverse complement strand
GCGGTCGCGCGGCAATGCGGTTTCGCCTCGGTGTCGCAGTTCAATCGTGTGTTCCGGTCGGTGCACCGGGTGTCGCCGCGCGCGCTGCGCACGCACGCGAGAGCGGTGGAAAATGCCGGCGAGCCGCCGGCGGAGTGAAGAGGAATGTTTGGCGGCAGCCGCACACTCCGGCGGGATACAGAATAGCCGCCGCAGGTTTCATCCGATAAAACGCCGACGATAGCCTTCCGGGATCGTGCGCAGGTCCACGCGCAGCAGGCAGTAGAGCGCATCCTGGAACGCGGGCTCCACGTGGTAGGCGAGAAATTTCGCCCCGAGCGAACAGTAGTAGCGCATGAGCGGCGGGATGCCGCGCCCGCCGTTTTCCAGCGCGTCCACCAGCGGGCCGAGCGCCTCGATGGGCGCATCGGCGTAGGCCCCGGCCGCGAGCGAGTGATAACGCGTGGCCGGCTCGAACGGCTGGCGCGCGCTCACGAGGGCGCGCAGATCGGGCGTGTCGGCATGGGCGCGGGCGAGGTAGCCGGCGAGAACGGCGCGGGTCGCCGGGTGGTGTTGGTTGGAGATGGTCACCGAGCCGAAAAAAGTCGGGCAGCCGCGGGCGGTCGCCGCCGCGCCGAGGCCGCGCCAGAGCAGAGCTAGCGCGCGGTTGTCGCGTTGGTAATCGGGCAACACGAAGGAACGGCTCAGCTCGATGGCGGGACCGAGTTTTTCGTAGAAGGCCGGGTCTATCTTGAACACGTGGTCGAGGTAGAGCCCGGCCGGGCCGCGCAGGGCGAGAATATCGCGGGTGAAGCCGAGCCGATAGGCACCCATGAGCCGGCGTTCGTGACGATGCCAGAGCACGAGGTGTTCGTAGTAGTTGTCCTCGGGTGAGACATCGCAGTCGCGGCCCGAACCCTGCCCGGCGGCGCGGAAGGTGATCTCGCGGGCGCGGCCGAGTTCGCGCAAAAGCAGCGGCGCGCGAGCACCGCGCACGAGCAGCACGTCGATCTCCTGGTCGGGCGAACGAAGCAGCCGGTGTTCCTTGTTCAACGCATCGATCTCGGCGGCGAGCTCATCGACCGGCACGGGCGCGCAGACGGCGGGGGGGCCGGCGGAGGTGTTGTCACGACCCGGGGAGGCGGGACGCGGCACATCGGCATCGGCGCGCAAGTAACACCGGGCGCGCAGACGTGCGCCGACGACGGTGGGCGGCGACTTCATGAGCCGGGCGACCTCGCCGGGAGCGAGCGTCGCGGCGAGGCGCACCTCCAGCCGCCGCGTGGTCGGGCGCACCAATTCGCGGCACAGACAGAGGGCGCGAAAATGTTTCCACGCCGGAGGCACGGTGAGGAAACGGGTGCTGTTGCCGCCGGTGAAATGCAGCACGACCAGCGTCGCCCCGGCGGCTTCGGCGAGGCGCGCTCCGTGCGTTGACCACGGCCGGTCGCAGACCTCGCCGCCGAGCGCGGGCTGGCGGTGCGACACGCGAGCGGCCGGGAACAGGCCGAGAGCGGCGTCGGGGTTTTGCAGAAAGCGCCGGGCTCTGCGCAGGCCGGCTGCGTTGAGCCGCTGACTGGCTTCCGTGCGCCCGAGCGGATCGACCGGGATCAATCTGTCGGCAAACTCGGGCACGGAGCAAAGCGCCTGGTTGGCCAGCATCGTCCACGTGCCGGGGCGGATGCGCTCCAGCACCTGCACCGCGACCAGCGCGTCGAGCCCGCCATGCGGATGGTTGGCGATGACCACCAGCGGTCCTTGGATGGTGCGAAGCGCGGCCAGGTCGGCGTCGGAGAGGGTCCACTCCACGCCGAGCCGATGCAGGACGTCGGCGGCGAAGGCAGGGCCGGTGAGGCCAGTGGTGGCGCTGGCGTCGTAGAGCCGCCAGAGCGCGGGAAAGGAAAACGCCGCCTCGACGAGCGGCTGGACCACGCGATACGGCGCGCGCAGGGACGCGGGCAACGCGAGAGCGGTGTCGATAGGGCGCGGGCGGGCGGCGGTGGGAGGCATGGCGGTCGTAGGCGGCGTCTAAAAACTATCATGCGGCTCTCGGAGCGTGAGCTGCCATGTCTGGCCGGAGGAGAAAGGCCCGTCCGCCTCGCGCGGAAAATACGACATCGAGAGAAGTCTTTCGGCGGGCGCGCAGACGACCTCGGTCAGGCTGACGGTGCGCGCGTCGGGCCGCGACATGCGCACCGAAAAGGCGTCGGGCGAGACGGAGGCTGCGCGGTGGAAAGCGGGCAAATCCTGCGCGGCTTCCTCGCGCCACGCGGCGTAAGCGGCGTGACGCGCGGGCACCACCCGGGACGCATCGAACGACGAGGTGGTTATAAACCCCGGCGTGGGCGCGGCGCGCGGCGTGAGCTGGCGGCCGTCCCACGTCCAAGCCAGCGCGCGCGCCGAAGGAGAGATCGCCAGCAGCCCGTCAGCTGGCGGCGCGGGTGGCGCGGGTGCGTCGTAAAAGTTGAGCACGCAGGCGGTGAGACCGTGACCGTTGGCGAAGATCCAGGTGCCTCCGCCCGTGGGATCGTGGGGCGCGAGCAAAGAGAAGCCCGCGTGAGCGGTGACCCGCGGTGGACTGGCAGCGGGGCGGGTGCGTTGCTCGTCGCGGCTGAAGAGGAGTTGGTAGCCATCGTCGGGCCGGGCGGTCCAGGTGACGGTGCACATGCGGGCGGAGAATCAGGCGGCCGGAGTGGCGGCGCGGTGCTGCACGGTGGAGGGCGCGATGCCGAAACCGGGAGTGAGCGGAACTTCGAGCAGGCGGCACATCACGCCAATGAGGGCGTAGTGATGCACGGCGTGGACGATGGCATACATGAGTTCGCGGGCGACCGTGGACGGCACGAGCGGGGAATCGCAGCCGGAGTAGGCGACCTTGCAACGCACCGAAATAAACGCGTCGAGTCGCGCGTCCGGCAGCGCGCGCAGGGCGGCGGCGAGTTGGCGGGTACGCTCGGCGGCGAAGGCGGGCTCGCGTTCGATGCGCTCGTCGCGACGACGCGCATCATAGTCGATGGCGTTGTCCGGGGCGGCGAGCAGGCACTCGAAGTGGTCGAGGCAGTGGCGGTAGTGGCCGCCGATGGAGGCGTTGAAGGCTTGCGGCAGGGACTGCCTGTAGTCGGCTGGCGAAAGGGTGGCGAGCAGGTCGAGACCTTGGTCAAGGATGGCGAGGGCGGCGGTGCGGAGGTGTTCGTTGGGCATGGCGGTGGCGGGGGCGGGCGTGATGAGGAAAGGACATCTGCGCGTTCTGGGTGACGAGGGTGAAGGTGGAGGCGGTGCCGCTTATTCAGTCCGTCCCGCGACACGCGGCGATGTGTCATCGATGGGCTGCTTGACGCTCACAACCGACACCTGACCGACGAGGGCAAGCGGCCGGGCGGCGAGAGCGGCTTTGGCAAAGAAAAATTTTCCGAGAGTCATCACGAAACGGGAATGCGGATGAGAGCGCTGAAGTCGGGAGATTATTCCCGCTTCGCGCATTATCCTGAAATCCGAAGATGATTTCCGGAGGACGATAAGGGGTGGAGAATTTTATCCGGCTGCCGGGGGCGTCGCAGCCGGCGTCGGCGACACGGATCGGATCGGCCCGACGCGCCAAGAAACTTCGGCGCGGGAGGCGGCGAGCCAGCTCGCGCCCTGCGAGGGCGGGCTCAAAGCGCGGCCAGGAGGCGGCGCAGCGTTTCGTCCACGGCCTTCGGGTTGGCTTTGCCTTTGGCGGCTTTCATTGATCGCGCTGTCCTTGCCGGCCTTGAACTCGGCGAGCGCCTTCGGGTTGGCGGCGATGGAGTCGCGGCACCATTGCTCGAGTTCGCCGGCGTCGGTCGATGCGGCGGTGAGTCCGCGGCGGGCGGCGATGGCGTCGGGCTGGTCGCCGGTGGCGAACATCTCGACAAAAATTTCTCGGGCGGCGGCGGTGAGGACGGTGCCGGCGTCGACGAGTTTCACGAGCGCAGCGATATGCGCGGGCGAGACCTTTGAATGCGCAAGCGGGAGCTTGGCGGCGCCGAGTTCGCGGAGGAGGTCGTTGACGATCCAGTTGCCCACGGCCTGGGCTTTGCCGGGGCCGGCGAGTTTCGCGGCTTCTTCGAAGAAGCCGCTGAGTTCGCGGTCGGGCACGAGGACCGAGGTGATCGTGTAGGGAACGCCGAGCTGTTCTTGGAAGCGGCGTTGTTTGTCGAAGGGCAGCTCGGGGATTTCGGCGCGGAGGCGTGCGGTCCAGTCGGCGTCCACTTTGACCGGCATCAGATCGGGGTCGGGAAAGTAGCGGTAGTCGTGCGCCATTTCCTTCGTGCGCAGCGATTGGGAGGCGCCGGTCTGGCCGTCGTAATCGCGCGTCTCCTGGACGAGTTTGCCGCCGCTTTCGAGGACGGCGATCTGGCGCTTGATCTCGTGCTCGATGCCGTCGCGGACGAAGGAGATGGAGTTGAGGTTTTTCAGCTCCACCTTGGTG
>JALOTV010000094.1 GCA_025457685.1 Opitutaceae bacterium | reverse complement strand
TGCCCCGACGACGCCGTCACCTTCGGCTCCTTCAACACCCCCGCCAAACTCAGCGACACCACCCTGCGCCTCTGGGCCGACGTCCTGCGCGCCGTCCCCCGCGCCCGCCTCCTCTTGAAAGGCCATGGCTTCGACGATCCGCGCACGGGTGCCGCCTGGCTCGATCGCCTCGCCGCCCTCGGCTGCGATCCCGCCCGCGTCGAGCTGGTCGGCCGCGTCTCCTCGCCCCGCGACCACCTCGCGCTCTACGCCCGGGTGGACGTCGCCCTCGATCCCTTCCCCTACCACGGCACCACCACCACCTGCGAGGCCCTCTGGATGGGGCGGCCCGTCGTGGTGCTCGCCGGCGCCGAGCACCGCTCGCGCGTGGGCGTCTCGCTCCTCCACGCCGCCGGCCACCCCGAGTGGATCGCGTATCAGCCGGAGGACTACATCCGCATCGCCGCCGGCCTAGCCGCCGATCCCGCCCTGCGCCGCGCCCTCGCCGCCGGCCTCCGCGCCGACCTCGCCCGCGGCCCGCTGCTCGACCACGCCGGCCGCGCCCGTGATTTCGCCGCCGCACTGCGAGCCTGCCACGCCCGCGCGGTTTGAGCCGCGCGAAAAAAAATCTCACCGCGGGCGCTAAAGTTCCCCGCCCCTTGAGCCGCAATATAAGGCAACCGCGACAAATGCCGCGGCCGGATCTGGTCCGAATCCCCCTTCGGCCCGTCGCCCTACGGACAGGGTATCAAAATCAAGGAAGATCGTCATGTCTGTCGTCATTAATTCAAACTTCGCGGCCACCGTTGCCTCAAACAACCTCGCCGCTTCGAACACCGCCCTGCAAAAGAGCCTCAACCGCCTCTCCAGCGGCTCCAAGATCGTTAGCCCTTCCGATGACGCCGGCGGCCTCGCCGTGTCCATGAAGTTGTCCGCCACGGCCAAGCGCCAGGGCGCGGTCAACACCAACATCGGCAACGCCATCTCCTTCCTGCAGACCCAGGACGGCGCCTTCAAGGTCGCCTCCAAGGTCCTCGACCGTATCGGCGAGCTCCGCATGCTCCACGACGACGTCACGAAGAGCGATAGCGACAAGGCGAACTACAACACCGAGTTCCTCTCCCTGCAGGCCCAGCTCAAGGCCATCAGCACCGAGACCTTCAACGGCGTCGCGCTCTTCGGCTCCAGCACCACCGGCTACAGCGTCTACACCACCGAGGACGCCTCCACCGCCAGCGCGGTCACCATCGCCGACAACGTGGACCTCACCTCCACCGCCTCGGGCGTCGGCCTGGTCTCCGACACCACCGCCGCCTCCGCCCTCGGCGCCGTCGCCCTCGACGACATCAAACAGGCGATCGAAAACGTGGCCACCATGCGCGCCTCCAACGGCGCCCAGCAGAGCCGCCTCACCTTCGCGTCCGAACTGCTCACCGTGAACAAGTCCAACCTCGAGGCCGCCAACAGCCGCATCGTGGACGTGGACGTCGCGGCGGAGTCCACCCAGCTCGCTCGCTGGAACACCTTGGTCCAGGCCGGCACCGCCATGCTCAGCCAGGCCAACCAGAGCTCCCAGACCGCGCTCCGCCTGCTCCAGGGCTAAGCCGGTCCCCGGGCGCGGGCGCCGCCGGCGCCCCGCCCGCCCCTCGTCACGGATGACGCGCCCCGCCCCGCACGGGCGGCGCCGCCAGGCCTCTCGCAGCACCTACCCTGCGTTCTTTGACATCGCCATGCCCTGCTTCTTTCCCCGCCAACCACCACGGCGGCAGCCACTTTCCCCTAAGGGTCACGCTTTGGGGCTTACGCCCCGGACGGCTCGATTCAGGCCGCTTCTCTGGATCCGTGGCGACGACGGACGTCGCACTCATCAAGGAAAGATACCACCATGGCAGTTGTAATTAACACCAACCAAGCGGCCACCGTTGCCTCCAACAACCTGGCCGCCTCGAACTCGATGCTGCAGAAGAGCCTGAACCGGCTCTCGAGCGGCTCGAAAATCGTGAATCCGTCCGACGATGCCGGCGGCCTCGCAGTTTCCATGAAACTGTCCGCCGCCGCCAAGCGTCAGGGTGCGGTCAACACCAACATCGGCAATGCCGTGTCCTTCCTGCAGACGCAGGATGGCGCGCTCAAGGTCTCGGGCAAAATCCTGGACCGCATGAGCGAGCTCAAGACCCTCAACGACGATGTGACCAAGGGCGATACCGACAAGGCCAACTACAACACGGAGTTCACCGCGTTGCAGTCCCAGCTCAAGGCCATCGCCTCGGAAACCTTCAACGGCGTTGCCCTGTTCGGCTCCTCGGGCCTGACGGTCAAAGCCACCGAAGACGCTTCCACCACCAGTCAGATCACGATCGCCGATGCGTCCAACATCGCCAGCACGTCCACCGGTGTCGGAGCTGTCTCCGAAACCGCGACCTCGCTCGGCTCTGTCTCGCTCGACGACATCAAGAGTGCGATTGAAAACGTGGCCACGATGCGCGCCTCCAACGGCGCACAGCAGAGCCGCCTCGCCTTCGCCTCTGAATTGTTGACTGTCAACAAGGCCAACCTGGAAGCCGCCAACAGCCGCATCGTCGATGTGGATGTCGCGTCGGAATCCACCCAGTTGGCGCGCTGGAATACCCTGGTCCAGGCCGGCACCGCAATGCTCGCCCAGGCCAACGGCTCATCGCAGACGGCACTACGACTCCTGTCGTAACGCCGGATGTCATGACGACAACATCCAGACGACAGGGTTCACGGAACCCCGCCTGCGCACCCGCGCGGGCGGGGTTTCCCGTTTTCCGGCCTCCCCGCCGCCGGCCCCGCCCCGCCTTGCCCGTCGGCACGCCGCGTGCATGCTGCCCCGCCGTGCTCCGCTCCACCCGCCGCTCCGCCCTCCGCACCCTTCTCCTCGCCGGCCTCGCCGCCCTCCTCGCCGCCTGCGCCCCGCGCTCCGAACCTACCGCCGCCCCCGATCCCGCGCCCGCCCCGCCCGCCGGCGCCCTGCCCGATCTCGGCGGCCGCCGCGTCATCGTCGCGGTGGAGAACGCCTACGTCCCCTTCAACTACATCGACCCCGCCACCGGCCGCGCCGTCGGCTGGGACTACGACGCCGTCGGCGAGCTCGCCCGTCGCCTAAACTTCACCCCCGACTTCCGCGAGATCGCCTGGGATTCCCTCATCCAGGGCGTCGCCACCGGCCAGTTCGACCTCGCCGCCAACGGCATCACCATCACCCCCGAGCGCGCCCGCGTCGTCGACTTTTCCACCGGCTACATCTTCGTCCGCCAACGCCTCCTCGTCCGCGCCGACGAGACCCGCTTCGACGACCTAGCCTCCTTCGCCGCCCTCCCCGCCGCCCGCATCGCCGCGCAAAAGGGCAACACCAACTACGCCGTCGCCGAGAAGCTCGTCGGCCCCGCCCGCGTCGTCGCCTACGACGGCTTCGGCGAACTCGTCCAGGCCCTCGTCCAGCGCGACGTGGACGCCGTCATCGTGGACGACGTCGGCGGCCAGGGCTACGTCGGCGTCCACCGCGACAAACTCCGCCTCGCCCCCGGCGCCCTCGACGCCCAGGAGCTCGGCCTCGTCTTCCCCAAGAACTCCGCGCTCCGCGCCCCGGTCGAGGCCGCCCTCGCCGCCATGCGCGCCGACGGCACCCTCGATCGCCTCAACGCGAAGTGGTTCGCGCCCGCCACTCCATGATCGGCCCCGACGGAGCCCTCGCCCCCGAACGCCAGCCCGCCCTCGCCCGCGCCCCGTGGTGGTTGCTTGTTCTCGGCCTCGCCGCCGTGCTCCTCGCCTGGCGTCTCGCGACCGACGCCCTCTGGCGCGACATTGCTTCGCGCATCCTCGAAGGCCTCGGCGTCACCCTGCTGGTCACCGCCGTCGCCTTCCCCCTCGGGCTCGCCCTCGGCCTCGTCGCCGCGCTCGGCCTCGTATCCAGTAAGCCGATACCCCGGCAGCTCGCCCTGCTCTACGTCCAGGTCGCGCGCGGCGTGCCCGTCCTCGTCTGGATCTTCGTCGTCGCCTTCGTGCTCGTGCCCGCCGGCGTCGCCGCCGCCCAGAGCCTCGGCGGCTGGCTCGCCCCGCTGCTCGGCCCCGACAACGCCCTCGCCAACCTCCGCCCCGCCGACGTGCCCATGGGCGCGCGCGTCGTCGCCGCCCTCGCCTTCGCCTACGGCGCCTTCGAGGCCGAGACGCTTCGCGGTGGCCTCACCTCCCTGCCGCGCGGCCAGGCCGAGGCCGCCCGCGCCCTCGGGCTCTCGCGCGGACAGGCCCTGCGCCACATCCTCCTGCCCCAGACTTTCCGCCGCGTCCTCCCCACCCTGGGCAACGACCTCGTTTCCCTGCTCAAGGACTCGTCCCTCGTCTCCGTGCTCGGCGTGCGCGACATCACCCAGGAGGCGCGCCTCCTCCAGAGCGCCACCTTCCGCTACGTCGAGAGCCTCACCCTCCTCGCCTTTCTCTACCTCGCCCTCACCCTGCTCGTCGCCCTGCTCGTGCGCTTCCTCGAGCGCCGCTACCGCCGCCATGCCGCCTGATCTCCCCGCCGCATCCGCGCCCGTGCTCGAGGCCCGCGACCTCGTCAAAACCTACGGCTCCCTCGCCGCCGTGGACGGCGTCTCCCTCGCCATCCGCCCCGGCTCCGTCACCGCCATCCTCGGCCCCAGCGGCTCGGGCAAATCCACCCTCCTGCGCTGCCTAAATTTCCTCGTCGTGCCCGATTCCGGCACGGTCTTGCTCGAAGGCCGCCCCGCCGATCCGCGCCACGACCACGCCCTCGACGCCCACCGCGCCCGCGTCGGCATGGTCTTCCAGCAGTTCCACCTTTTCCCCCACCTCTCCATCCGCGAAAACGTCGCCCTCGCTCCGCGCGTCGCCCGTCGCCTGCCCCACGCCGAAGCCGACGCCCTAGCCGCGCGCCAGCTCGTCCGCGTGGGCCTCGCCGACAAACTCGACGCCTACCCCGACCAGCTCTCCGGCGGACAACAACAACGCGCCGCCATCGCCCGCGCCCTCGCCATGGAGCCCGCCGTCCTGCTCTTCGACGAGCCCACCAGCGCGCTCGATCCCGAGCTCACCGGCGAGGTCCTCGCCGTCATGCGCCAGCTCGCCGCCGAGCGCGTCACCATGGTCGTTGTCACCCACGACGTCGCCTTCGCCCGCGCCGCCGCCAGCGAGGTCGTGTTCATGGATGCCGGCAAAATCGTCGAGCAAGGCCCGCCCGCCCAAGTCCTCGACGCCCCGCTCACCGACCGCGCCCGCCGCTTCTTCGCGACTGGTTAGAACTTTGACGCGAAGGTCGCAAAGAATCGCAAAGGGCCCGACCGATGCACGGCATGGCTTTGCGGCCTTGGGCTGAGCCTCCGCTTCTTCGCGCTCTTCGCGTCCTTTGCGTCAAAACCTCCGCCTCTCCGCCACCCTACCGCCCCATCGCCGCGCGCGCCGCGTCGCGCATCGCCGCCACAGGCACCGCCCGCCCGCTCCAGATTTCCAGCGCCCGCGCGCCCTGGTGCACCAGCATCGACAGGCCATTGGCCGCTGGCACGCCCCGCGCCCGCGCCTCCGCGAGCAGACGCGTCTCCGCCGGATTGTAGATCATGTCATAAACCGCGCGCGGCGCCGGCACCGCCGCCAGCTCGATCGGCAACGGATCCGTCGCCTTCAGCCCCGCGCTCGTTGCGTTGATCACCAGCGCGCCCGCCGGCAGACCCGCCGTCGCCGCCGCCGCCGGATCAAAACCCGCCACCCGCGCGCCCCGCGCCAGCGGCGCGATTTGCGCCAGCAGCGCATCCAGATTCGCCCGCGTGCGGTTCGCGATCCACAGCGACGCGCAGCCGCGCCGCAGACACTCCACCGCCGCCCCGCGCGCCGCCCCGCCCGCCCCGAGCAGGATCACGTGCGAGCCCGCCAGGCTCGCACCAAGGTCCTCCGCCAGCCCCGACTCCAGCCCGTGCCCGTCGGTGTTGAAACCCTGCCAGCCATCCTCGCGCCAGCGCAGGGTGTTGACCGCGCCCGCCGGCCGCGCCGCCTCGTCCACCTCCGCGACCTGCGTCACGGCCAGCACCTTGTGCGGCACCGTCAGGTTCACGCCGCGGAATTTTTTCCCGTGCAACAAGGTCAGCGCCCGGGGCAGCTCCTCCGGCGGCACCTCGAAACGGAAGTATCGCCATTCTGAATACGCGGCGTCCCCGCGCGCCATCTCCGCCAGCGCCGCGTTGTGCATCGCCGGGCTGATCGAGTGCTTGATCGGGTGCCCCAGCACCGCGAGCGATACTCCGGGGCGCGACCAGGTGGCGAGATCATCGAGCGTATAAGTGCGGGCGTCGTCCATGTCGGGGAGAAAACCGTCCCCGCCGCCGCCGCCCATCCTAAACTCCGCTCTCCGCGCCAAACCCGCGCTCGGGCTCAGGCCGGAATCATTCAGTTGGACGGCGGAGAAGCGGGGTGAGATCGCGAGCAGATTTCGGTGCGGACCGAGCGAAGGAATACTCGGAGAGTATTTCGAGCCGAGGGCCCCACTGAAAGGTGCCGCGAAATCACCTCGATGCGACCCGGGCAACTGAGTGATTTCGGCTCACGCCGTGTGGCGCTCATACGCCGCCTCGAACTCCGCCGCGAAGCCGTTGAACAGCACCGAACGCGCCGCGTCGCCCGCCGCCGCGTAGTGGTTGACCAGATTGCGGCAGCACCGCGCCAGCACCTCGCGCACCGGCGTCGGCGCCAGATCCGCCGCCGACGGCTCCAGCCCCTGCGCCCGCAGCGCCAGCAGCAACTCCGTGGGCGACCGGAAAGTCCCCTGCTCAAACGCATCCACGAAGAAGGGCTCCTCCTCCGCGAAACATCCGATCATGAAGTGCCCCGGCATCCCCACCGGCTCCAACTCCAGTCCGAGCCGCTGCGCCACCAGCAGATACACGATGCACAGGCTGATCGGGATGCCTTTGCGCCGCTCCAGCACCTGCGGCAGGAAACTGTTAAACGGATCGGTGTAGTGCTCCGTGTTGCCGCGAAACCCTTCCTCGTGAAACAGCACGCGGTTGATGACCCGGCACCGCTCCCGCGCCGAAGCCGGCTCCGCGATCAACTCCCGGCAACGCGCCGCCAGCCGGTCCAGCTCCATCGCGCACGCCCCCGCATCCGTCGCCGGCAACACCGTGCGCGCCAACAGCAGCGCCCCCGTCTCCAACTCGTAATTGAGCGACTGGATAAACCCGCGAAACTCCGCCACCGGATCGCTGAACCGCAGCTCGGTCAAAAACCACCGCGCATGCCACGCCAGCGCCCGGTGCTTGCCATCGGCGATCTGGCCGAGAAACACCTTCGCCTCCGCCTCGCGCGTCCCGAAATACGCGAGCAGACTGGCCCTCACCGCCGGACTAGGATCATCCAGCAGGGCGGCAAAAGCGTCACATTCCGCAGGGGTAAAAGTCGGCGTGTCCACGTGGCGTATCGTGCCCTCCGCACCCGCCCCCGCAATGGCTAACCGATGGCGAAAAGATGAAAAATTTTGTAGCGGCCGCGATGGAACCATCGCGCCGACCCTCCCGGCTCAGCGCGCGCCGAACAGCGCCGTCCCCACCCGCACGCAGGTGCTGCCCGCCGCCACCGCCGCCTCCAGGTCGCCGCTCATGCCCATGGAGAGTTCGGACAACGCGATCCCGTGCCGCGCCGCCAGCGTGTCGCGCAGCTCGCGCAGATTCGCGAAAGTCCTCTCCGCCAGCGCGGCCGTCTCCGCCGCGTCCGCGCCGAGCGGCGCGATCGTCATCAAGCCCTCCACCCGCAGGTGCGCGCAGCCCAGCGCCGCGTCGAGCAGGCGGGGCGCGTCCTCCAGCTCGCAGCCGAACTTCGCGGGGTCGCGCCCCGCGTTGACCTGCAGCAGCACCGCCAGCGGCCGCCCCAGCTCCGCCGCCGCCGCGTCCAGCCGGCGCGCGAGTTTCTCCGTATCGACACTCTGGATACGATCAAAGGTCTCCGCCGCCGCCCGCGCCTTGTTGCTCTGCAGGTGCCCGATCAGCTCCCAGCGCGGCGCGGCGATCCCCTCCGCCGCCAGCGCGGTCTCGGCCGGCGGCCGCTTCTCCGCCGCCTCCTGCACCCGGTTCTCCCCCACCGCCGCCAACCCGCGCCGCGCCGCGTGGATCGCCGCGTCGGCCGGGTGCGTCTTCGTCACCGGCAGCAGCCGCACCGTCGCCGGATCGCGCCCCGCCGCGCGCGCCGCCGCCGCGATGCGCGACTCCACCGCCGCGACTCGCGAGCAGAATTCTTCATAGGTGATCATGGCGCGTCCTGGTTTTATCGATTGCCCCCTAATTAGCTGGGGTTATACCCAAGGCACCTTTTTCGCCCCATCCCTTCCATGCAAATCGAGAACTTCAAAATCTTCGCCGATCTCGTGGAGACGAAGAGCTTTTCCAAGGCCGCCAAGATCAACGGTATCACCCAGTCCGCGGTCAGCCAGCAGGCCCGCGCCATGGAGAAACACTTCAAGGCCCTCCTCATCGACCGCAGCCAGAAGCAATTCCAGCTCACCCGCGAGGGCTATAAGGTTTACGAATCCGCCAAGGAGATCCTCCACACCTACGACAAGCTCGATAGCGATCTCCAGGAGCTGAAGAAGGTCATCAGCGGCACCATCCGCATCTCCACCATCTACTCCATCGGCCTCCACGAGCTGCCGCCCTACATCAAGCGCTTCCTCCACGACTACCCGTCGGTCAACGTCCGGGTCGAATACCGCCGCAACAACCTCGTCTACGAGGACATCCTCCACAACTCGGTGGACTTCGGCCTCGTCGCCTTCCCGGTCAAACAACGCCAGATCGAGGTCATCCCCTTCCGCAACGACCGCCTCGTGCTCATCACCCCGCCCGGCCACCCGCTCGCGAAAAAAACCGAAGTCTCCGCCTCCGAGCTCGCCGGCCAGAAATTCATCGGCTTCGACCCCGACATCCCCACCCGCAAGGCCGTCGACCAGATCTTCCGCGAACACAAACTCGAGAACTGCGAACCCGTGATGGAGTTCGACAACATCGAGACCGTGAAGCGCGCGGTCGAGATCGACCACGGCATCGCCATCGTCCCCCAGGCCACCGTGCACCAGGAGGTCAAGGCCGGCTCCCTCGCCATGCTCACCCTCAAGGGCAAGGAGTTCACCCGCCCCCTCGCCATCCTCCACCGCAAGGGCCGCGTGCTCACCCCCGCGATGAAGAAATTCATCGACACCCTCGGCATGGAGCTCGGCTCCCAACCGGGCTGATCCCTGTCGCCACCGCGCCAAGCGCCTGGCGTAAAAAAGTAAAAACTGCGCGGCAGACCCGTCCGCGGCTGGCCATCTGCTGGAGAGACGGAACTTCCTCCCGGCGGTGAACACTCCCGTTCCCCCGCCCATCCCTCCACGCCCTGATGCCCTCGCTGCTCCCGTCCCTCTACATCGCCGTCCTCTGCGGCCTGCTCCTCTTCGCCTTTCATCGCGTCAAACTGATCTGGCTCTACGCCCGCCACGTGCGCCGCCGCCCCGCCCCGCCCGCGCCCGCCGCCAGCGGCCCCGTCCCTAAGGTCTGCATCCAGCTCCCGGTCTACAACGAGCCCCTCGTCATCGAGGCCCTGTTGGAAAAGGTCGCCGCCATCCGCTGGCCCGCCGACCGCCTCGACATCCAGCTGCTCGACGACTCCACCGACGCCACCAGCGCCCTCGCCGCCCGCTGGCTCGCCGCCCACCCCGAGGCCGCCGCGCGCATCCGCCACCTCCGCCGCCCCGACCGCGCGGGCTACAAGGCCGGCGCCCTCTCCTACGGCAACACCCTCACCGACGCGGAGTTTTTCGCCATCTTCGACGCCGACTTCCGCCCCGAGCCCGATTTTTTGGGGCGTGTTCCTCGACGCCCACTTCATCGTCGAGCAAGCCGCGCGCTGCGAGGCCGGCCTCTTCTTCAACTTCAACGGCACCGCCGGCATCTGGCGCCGCGCCGCCCTCGAGCAAGCCGGCGGCTGGTCCGCCGACACCGTCACCGAGGACCTCGATCTCAGCTACCGCGCCCAGTTGCGCGGGTGGCGTTTTGTTTACCTCGCCGACTACGCCGTGCCGTCCGAGCTCCCCGAGACCATCACCGCCTTCAAGAGTCAGCAGCGCCGCTGGACCAAGGGCGGCATGCAGGTCGCGCGCAAACAGCTCCGCACCATCCTCGCCAGCGACCAGCCCGCCCGCATCAAACGCGAGGCCGCCTGGCACCTCTGCGTCGGCTTCGTGCACCCGCTGCTCGTCGCCTTCAGCCTGCTCTTCGTCCCCTACCTCCTGCTCGTCGGCGCCCGGCCCGAGGGTTGGTTCTGGGCGGTGTTCAATCCCCTTAACCTGCTCGTGCTCGGCGGTGGCTCCGTCGCCTTCTACGTCGCCGGCCAATACTTCCGCACCCGCGAATGGCGCGAGGGCGCGCTCTGGCTCGTGCTCTCGCCCGTCGCCATGGCCTTCGGCCTCGCCATGAGCGTCACCTGCACCGTGGCGGTGATCGAGGGCCTGGCCACGCGCGGCGGCGAGTTCGTGCGCACGCCCAAGGGCGGCCGCGCCGCCGACGCCCGCGGGCTGCTCCGCCGCCTGCGCAGCCGCACCCTCGTGCTCGCCGTCACCGCCTGTGAACTCGCCCTCGGTGGCCTGCTGCTCTGGGGCGCGTTTTACTGGGAACGCATGGACTCCGAATACCTCGCCTTCGTGCTCAGCCTCAAGGCCGCCGGCTATTTCCTCATCGCCGCCCTCACCACCCGCGATTTGCTTCCCCGCCGCGCCGCTCAGGATGAGTTGCCCTCCCCCGCCGCCGCCTAAGCCCGCCCGCCGCGCCTCTACTATATATATTCCCGCCATGATCACCGCCAAACCCGTCATCCGCGTCACCGTCTGGGGCGAATACCGCCACGAAAAAAAGAACCCCAAGGTCGCCGCGCTCTACCCCCAGGGCATGCACCAGACCATCGCCGACGCGCTCGGCAAACACGCCGACTTCGTGGTCCGCACCGCCACCCTCGACGAACCGGAACACGGTCTCACCGACGCCGTCCTCGACCAGACCGATGTGCTCACCTGGTGGGGCCACATGGCCCACGGCGACGTCTCCGACGCCATCGTCGCCAAGGTCCGCGCCCGTGTGCTCGAGGGCATGGGCCTCATCGTCCTGCACAGCGGCCACTACTCGAAAATTTTCAAGGCCCTCATGGGCGACACCTGCTCCCTCACCTGGCGCGAGGCCACCGACAAGGAGCGCCTCTGGGTCGTCACCCCCTCCCACCCCATCGCCCAGGGTCTTGGCGCCTACTTCGAGATCCCGTCCGAGGAGATGTATGGCGAGCCCTTCGGCATCCCCACGCCGGACGAGTTGATCTT